>NZ_JBIMJM010000040.1:0-17109 GCF_043674115.1 Streptococcus sp. A34
CTTTATCATAAAGAAAAAGTAGTGAGTACTTTCTCCCGTCGGAGATTTCCTCACTACTAATCTTAGTATGTTTTTGTTGCTTAAGGTAGGGCAATGTAGCGACGAGCACCAGAATAGGATAAGTAGCTCAACCATAGCTTGCCTTCTGCCTGAACGATTCGGTCATAGTTGACGCTTTGACCGACGTTATAGTAGGCTAGAATTGAAGCTGATAAACTAGCTTGATTTCGAATGGCCAATCGGTTCTTGAAGGTATAGGTGCCCGACGAAGGTAGGGCCGGTGTGCTTGGGCTGGTTGGTGCAGGTTTTGGAGTAGATGTGGTCGTAGTAGTAGCGGTTGTTGTCAATCTTTTAATCGGTATATAGCGACGATTTCCAGCAAAGCTGAGGTAGCTAATCCACTGGTAGCCGTCTGCTTCCAAGACACGGTCGTAGTTAACGCTTTGCCCTGCTTGATAGTTTGCCAAGGTTGGACTAGCTATTTTTGCCTCAGCCTTGATGGCGGTTTGGGCGGTGAAAGTGTAGGTTCCGCTTGGAGCTAGGTTGGTTGTTGAACTTGCAGGCTTGGTTGGTGTCGTCGAGACCGGTGTAGTGGTAGTCGCTCCAGAATAGCCGGTCAAGTCCTTGAAATGAATATAGCCGCTGACTGAATTTTTATGAATCCAGCGTTTATTGTAACTTTCATTATAGTTAAAATTATATTCTTCAATCTCTACCATATCACCATTGATAGCGGATACCCAGGCCACGTGCATGCTATTCCACCAAGCAACAGAGCCGATGGCAGGGTTCATGTCTACGCGGTAGCCTTCACGTTGGGCGCGGTAACCCCAAACATCGGCATTACCGTAAGCACGCGGTAGGGTAAAGCCGTTTGTAGTACTGAGGCGGAAGGCGACGAAGGATGTGCACTGGCGTGTGTACATTCCCCAAGGGTCGACCTGCCAGCCAATTTTATAGGGATAGTTGTCCCCAAGGGCTGCAGATGTGGTTGTTGTGCTAGCTGTTCGCGTTTGGTTACTTGGATCGACCGCAGTGCGCGCGGTCCCAGTATTTGTCGTGGTATTGCTTGTCCCAGCTGTTTGCGGGATTGTTACGGTTCTGGCTTGGTTTTGGGAAATGGCAGAGCTACTGCTGGTAGTTGCAGGAGCTACGGCTTGTATCGTACTTGTATTTGTTTGTGGGGTAATCACTTCTTGTGGCTTGGAAATTATTCCTGCATCACTGGTCTTTGTAGCAGTCGTTTGCTGGCTGGCTTGGTTTGTATTGGTAGAAGATGTACTTGTTTCAGTACTTGTTTGACTTGCCTGACTCGTTTGAACTGGGCTACCTGCTTGTGCCGTAGAAGGATTGGTGGTAGAAGCTGTCGTATTAGCCGCAACCAGTTGGGCATTTAGCAGACTGACAGTTGCCAGCAGGACTGAGGCAGCACCGAAAGAATATTTTCGGATAGAAAAGCGTGATGCATGGTGTGTAAGTGATTGTTTTGTCATTCAGACTCCTTTGAAAAATTTTTTATGTGGAAGTTTCGGAGGCAGCCAATTATATTGTTCAGGATTGGGGGTTAGAACCTGTATTCACATCTCGGCATTTGAGCTAATTAAGGTAGCTTACTTGTGACTACAGTTTCTTAGTTCTTTATGAAATTTAGATTTATATTGAATGAACCTCACATTCAGATTCGTTGCTTATACTCAATGAAAATCAAAAGTAGCCTAGGAAACGACGCCGAAGGTAGAACTGGAGTTCACCAAGGCAAGTTGACAACGGATAAGATGATTTTCGAAGAGTATTAATCTGGATATGACCTTCATTGAGCATTCGGAGTGGATTGACTGCTCCTCGCCTCCTCACTTACTCTGTTCGCAAGTTGGCTGGAATTTTTCCAAAAAAATTGGGAAAAATAAAAAATCCTTAACCAAAATGGTCAAGGATTGGGATGGATTACATTTTTTCAGGGGCTTGGACACCGAGAAGGCGGAGAGCCTCTTTGAGAACGACACCAGTTGCGTAGGCAAGGGCCAGACGGCTGTCACGTTCTGGGCTTTCGTCCAGGATACGTGTGTGGGCGTAGTATTTGTTGAAGGCTTGAGCCAGATTGATGGCGTATTTGGCAATCAAAGATGGGTCAAATTTGTCACCGGCACGTTCAACAACATTTGAGAAGTTTTGGATGTGCTTGATGATATCCCAGCTTTCTGCGTCAGCCAGCTTGTAGTCATTGTCAGCGCTTGGTGTAAAGTCAGCCTTGCGCAGGATAGACTGGATGCGGGCGTATGCGTATTGAACATAAGGACCAGTCTCACCTTCGAAGGATACCATAGCCTCTAGGTCAAAGTCATAGCCGTTGTCGCGGTCGGTTTTGAGGTCGTAGAACTTAACAGCTCCGACACCGACTGCATGCGCGACTTCTTCCTTGTTTTCCAGGTCTGGATTTTTAGCTTCGATTTGAGAAAGGGCGCGTGAGATAGCCTCATCAAGCGTCGGCTCGAGCAGGATAATATTTCCCTTACGAGTAGACAATTTTTTCTTGTCTTTTGTCACCAAGCCGAAGGTGATATGTTTCATATCGTCGCTCCAGTTGAAACCCATTTCCTTGAGAACAGCTTTCAGTTGCTTGAAGTGGTTAATTTGCTCCTGACCAACGACGTAGATGTTTTTCACGAAGTCATAAGTGCGCTTGCGGTACATAGCTGTAGCGATGTCGCGGGTGATATAAAGTGTGGCACCGTCTGTTTTCATAATGAGGGCTGGTGGCAGGTTGTAGCTTTCCAAATCTACAATGCGGGCACCTTTAGACTCATGGAGCAGGCCTTTTTCTTCTAAGATTTGAATTCCTTCATCCATCTTGTCATTGTAGAAGGCTTCACCGTTGAAACTGTCGAAGGTAACGCCTAGCTTGTCGTAGATGCGGTTAAATTCCACCAAACTTTCGTCGCGGAACCATTGCCACAATTCTTTTGCTTCAGGGTCGCCGTCTTCCAATTTTTTGAACCATTGGCGAGCTTCTTCGTCCAGTTCAGGTTTTTCTTCGGCCTCAGCATTGATACGGACATAGAGTTTGAGCAATTCAGAGATTGGGTCAGCTTCAACCGCTGCCTTGTCGCCCCATAGTTTGTAAGCAACAATCAGCATACCGAACTGTTTGCCCCAGTCGCCCAGGTGGTTGATACGAATTGGCTTGTAGCCCAGTTTTGCATGGATATTTGCCAGAGCGTCCCCGATAACGGTCGAACGGAGGTGGCCAACAGAGAAGGGTTTTGCGATATTAGGACTAGACATATCGATAGTGATATTGCGGTCTTGACCGATAGCTAGTTGACCGTAGTCTGCCTTTTCGGTGATGACCTGGGTCAGGACATCGTGCGAAATTGCGGCCTTGTCCAAGAAGAAGTTGACATAAGGACCAGTTGCCACGACTTTTTCAAAACCTGCAGTATCCAGCTTTTCAACAATGTCAGCTGCGATGGCTTGTGGTGCCTTGCGCTCAACCTTTGCCAGTGAGAAAGCCGGAAAGGCGATGTCGCCCATTTCGGATGACTTTGGTTTTTCAAGCAGTGCATAAATGGCTTCAACTTCCAAGTTAGGAAGCACAGCAGCCAATTTTTCTGCAATCATTTGTTTATGATTCATAAAAATCCCTCCAGGAGTTATTGATTCTATTTTAACATAATTCTAAGTCAATAGTTGTGAAAAATGATATAATATTTATAAATATACATTCAGAGGTAAGATGATGAACAAGCTAGAACGCCATGACTTGATCAAGTCTATGATTCGTCAAGAAAAAATCGGTCGTCAAACAGATATTCAAAGAGGCCTGGAAGAGCAGGGGGTTGTGGTAACGCAGACCACTCTTTCTAGGGATTTGCGAGAGCTGGGAGTTGTGAAAGTGTATGAGGGTGGACGATCCTATTATTCCATGACTGTCGAGGATGACCAGGTCCACTTTGTCCAATTGCTGGCCCAGTATGCCTACAAGGTCGAGCGCGCTAGTTTTATCTTGGTACTCCACTCAGACTTGGGTGAAGCGGCCTTGATGGCCAATATTATTGACGCGGAAAAGCCTGCGCCAATCTTGGGAACCATTGCAGGAGCTGATACCCTCTTAGTCATTTGCCGAGACGAGTCAGCGGCCCAGCAGGTAGAGGCAGAGATTAACTCTTATTTAGTATAGAATGTGAGAGGCTATGGCAACAGAAAAAATTTCTCCAGGCATGCAGCAGTATCTGGATATCAAGGCAAACTATCCAGATGCTTTTTTGCTGTTTCGCATGGGTGACTTTTATGAATTGTTTTATGAAGATGCGGTCGAGGCGGCTCAGATTTTGGAGCTGTCTCTGACTAGTCGCAATAAGAATGCGGATAATCCTATTCCCATGGCCGGTGTACCTTATCATGCGGCCCAGCAATATATTGATACGCTGGTGGAGCTGGGGCATAAGGTCGCCATTGCTGAGCAGATGGAAGATCCCAAGCAGGCTGTCGGTGTGGTCAAGCGTGAAGTAGTTCAGGTCATCACTCCGGGGACGGTGACGGATTCCTCGAAAATGGGAGCCGACAGCAATTTCTTGGTTGCCATTGAGCGTAGCGGGGCTCATTTTGCCCTGTCTTATATGGACGTGGCAACCGGACAATTTTTCGTGACTAGTTTGGATGATTTTGCTAGTCTCTGCGGAGAAATCCGCAATCTGCGGGCGCGTGAAGTGGTCATCGGCTTTACCCTTTCTGAAGAGGAAGAGCAGGTGTTTGCCAATCAGATGAATCTGCTCCTGTCTTTTGAGGATGAGGTTGCAGATGATGTTCATCTGATTGACCAATCCTTGACGGACTTGGAGAAGGCTGCGGCAGGGAAATTGTTGTCTTATTTGCATAGGACCCAGATGCGAGATTTGGCGCATTTGCAAAAGGTAGTCCACTATGAAATCAAGGATTATTTGCAGATGGATTATGCGACCAAGTCCAGTCTGGATTTGCTGGAAAATGGGCGAACTGGCAAAAAGCATGGCAGTCTTTACTGGCTCATGGATGAGACCAAGACGGCTATGGGGATGCGGCTCTTGCGGACTTGGATTGACCGTCCTTTGATTGATCAGGGGCGAATTGAGGCGCGGCAGGCAGTTGTGCAGGTCTTTTTGGATTATTTCTTTGAGCGTAGCGACTTGATTGAGGCGCTGAAAGGGGTCTATGATATTGAGCGCTTGGCCAGCCGAGTATCCTTCGGGAAAACCTTGCCCAAGGATCTCTTGCAACTTTCTCAGACCTTGGGAAATGTGCCGGCTATCAAAAATATCTTGTCGCAGATGGGAGAGCCTGCTATGGCTAGCTTGGTTCAGGGGCTGGATCCCATCCCAGAACTTCATGCGCTGATTAGCTATGCTATTGACCCAGAGGCCAATGGACCGATTACCGATGGCAATATCATCAAGACGGGCTTTGATGAAAAGCTGGATCAGTATCGTCTGGTCATGCGTGAGGGTGCGGGCTGGATTGCGGAAATTGAGGCCAAGGAGCGGACGGCATCTGGTATAAATAATCTCAAGATTGATTACAATAAAAAAGACGGTTACTATTTCCATGTGACCAATTCCAATCTGGGCAATGTGCCAGCTCATTTTTTCCGTAAGGCGACGCTGAAAAATTCGGAGCGCTATGGGACGGAAGAATTATCCAAAATCGAAGGTCAGATGCTGGAGGCGCGTGACAAATCAGCCAATCTGGAGTACGAGATTTTTATGCGCATCCGTCAAGAAGTGGAGAAATACATCGGTCGCCTGCAGAAATTGGCTCGTACCATTGCGACTATTGATGTCCTGCAGTCTTTTGCGGTTGTGGCGGAGCAAGAGCGCTTGGTTTGTCCGACCTTTACGGAGCATCGCGAATTGACCATTGACCGAGGTCGCCATGCCGTAGTGGAAAAGGTTATGGGTAAGCAGACCTATATTCCCAACTCAATCCATCTGGATGCGGAAACTCACATGCAGCTGATTACGGGGCCCAACATGTCTGGTAAATCGACCTATATGCGCCAGCTAGCTATGATTGTTATCATGGCGCAGATGGGTTCCTATGTGCCGGCTGATCAGGCGGAATTGCCAATTTTTGATGCGATTTTCACTCGGATTGGTGCGGCGGATGATTTGGTCAGTGGGCAGTCGACCTTCATGGTAGAAATGATGGAGGCCAACAAGGCCGTGCGTTTGGCGACAGACCGCTCGCTCATTCTCTTTGACGAGTTGGGGCGTGGGACAGCGACTTACGACGGTATGGCTCTGGCCCAGTCCATTATTGAGTATATCCACGACAAGATTGGTGCTAAGACCTTATTTGCGACCCATTACCATGAATTGACCGAGCTAGGACAGACCTTGGAGCACTTGGAGAATGTCCATGTGTCGACCTTGGAGCAAAATGGTCAGGTGACCTTCCTTCACAAGATTGCGCCAGGTCCTGCCGACAAGTCTTACGGTATCCATGTGGCCAAAATCGCAGGTATGCCAGAAGATTTGCTCAAGCGGGCGGATAATATTTTGCAGCAGTTGGAAAATCATGCGTCGTCCAGTCAGTCTAGTCAGCCAAATCTAGTGAGTGAACCAGCCTCGGGTCAGTTGGATTTGTTTGCAGAAATTAGCAGCCATCCTGTGTTGGATGAATTGCAGGCTCTGGACATCCACAATATGACCCCTATGGAGGTCATGATGGTGGTTGCAGAGTTGAAGAAGAAGCTGTGAGATGAGTATCGGCAGGAAGAAATAATTGAGGTAAGGAATGAAAAAAATCACGACAACTCATTTTACATGGTTGGTGGCAGATGCGGGCGAGACAACAGATATTGATTTTTTGAAGGAAAATCTCCATTTGGATTCGGAAATCCTGTCCTACGTATTGGATAAAAACGAATTTGCGCGTTTGGAGTATGACAAACATAGTCAGGAACTGTTGGTGATTTACAATGCCCTGCGTTCAAATTCTAAGTCAGATTTGACCTACCAGACAGCTCCGGTGTCTTTCTTTGTATCTGGCAATCAGTTACTGACGATTTTTGGTGAGGATACCAATTATTTGCAGGCCAGTTTTGAACGAATATTGCATAGGCGACAGGATGCGACCATGCTAGAATTTGTTTTCACTGCCCTGTTTCTGATTTCAAAAGCCTATTTCCCAGTTCTGGAGAAATTGAACCGCAAAAGTTCGGAATTAAACAGGGTCTTGCGCGATGAGACGACCAAAAAATCTCTTTTGGAATTGTCAGATTTGGGAACTGGTCTAGTTTATCTGGCCTCTGCCAGCAAGCAAAATGCTTTGTTATTGGAACAATTGCAGGGGCAGACCTTTTACAAAAGCTTGTCGGAAGATGAACTGGAACAATTGGAAGATGCCCACATCGAGGCCCGTCAGCTGATGGAAATGACCAATCTATCAGCCCAAGTCATCGAGAAGTTGGAAGGCACCTACAATAATGTCCTTAACAACAATTTGAACGATACCATGAAAACCATGACCAAATTATCTATCCTTTTGGCCATCCCAGCCATTGTCACAGGATTTTTCGGTATGAACGTGGAACTTCCTAGTATTTTCATGAAAATCAGCCAGTCTTGGTTTTGGGTCATTATCCTCTCGGCAGGTCTGTGGGGAGTGATTGCACTCTTTCTCAATCGCATTATGCGCAAGGAGACTAGACGTTAAAATGATGTTAGTCAGAACAGTGGTTCTGGCTTTTTTGCCGTTTAGACGTGGAATTTGACCGAATGGCGACAGGCTATTGAAATTCGTCTGTTAATGGGTTTTAATAGTCTTAGAAGTTAGCTGGCTTTGAAAAAAGAAGGGAGAGCATATGAAAGTGAAGGTTGCTATTTCGCCCGAAATCCTAGAAGATTTGGTTACGGTTGAAGCGAGAAAATTAACAGCACAGATTAGTAGCTTGGTGGAAATGATTGAGACCTTTGGTAGGCAGGCGGAGCGTCTGACGGTCAAAAAAGGTGAGGAGGTTCACTTGTTGGAGTTGTCGGAGATTTACCGACTCTATTTGGAAAATAAAATATTGCAGATTGAGACGAGGGATGCAGTTTACCAGTCAGATTTGCGGCTTTATCAGGTCAAGGAAGTATTGTCATTGGATTTTCTACAGGTCTCTCAGTCAGAAATCATCAACTTGAAGCAATTGGGTCACTTAAAACAGACACCTAATGGCTTGGTCAAGTTAGTCATGAAAAATGGGGCGGGAACATATTCCTCTCGCCGTTATTTGAAAGTTATTAAAGAAAGGTTAGGATTATGAAAAAATATCTCTTATCGGCATCTTTGGGTGTTACCATTGGTAGTTTAATTTCAATTGTTATGGCAAGCTTCTTTGGTGAAGGTTACTATTTGCCAATTAATCCTCATTCGACCATGGGAGCCATTTATCTGGAGCGGTTTTCGCAGCCGCTGATTATGCTGATTTCGGTTGTTATTTGGGGGGCAATTGGTGTCCTCTTCCAAGCTGCGGACAAGATTTTTGAGCAAGATTGGAGCTTGGTTCGGATGATGGTGATGCATTTTCTGGTAACGGCAATCGGTTTTACACCGCTATCGATTTTAGCGGGATGGTTTCCAGTCAATCTTGCAGGACTGCTCTTTTTCTGGATGCTCTTTATCTTGATTTATGCCTTGATTTATTGGTTTAATATCCATCAGATGCGCCAACAAATTGAACGAATCAATCGTTCTTTGGATAAATAAGCAAAATTTGCTACAATGGATATTGGAATAAACAAGGAGTTTTCATGAAGACAATTCAACTTGTATTTTTTGGTTTTTTCTTATTGTTTAATTGTGGCTATATTCTTTATAATCTCATCACAGGCTTTGATTGGTCTCAAATTCTCTTGCCAGTTGCCTTTGCCCTGTTTAGCGGATGGGGATGTTACTCACTTTTTAAGGAGATGAAACAAGCCAAATAATCTCTTAGATGTAAAACATTCGTCTAAGGTTAGGGAATATCGTTCTCTTTTTATAAATTGCCCGTTCTTTTTAGCTGATATAGAAGAAATCGATAGGATATTGTCTTTGTGCTATAATAAAAGATATGACAAATGAGAGAACTAAAACAAATCATATTATTGAATTGCCAGATATTCTAGCCAATCAGATTGCAGCCGGAGAGGTCATCGAGCGTCCGGCCAGTGTCGTTAAGGAGCTTTTGGAAAATTCTATCGACGCAGGCGCGACCCAAATTCAGATTGTGATTGAAGAGGCGGGACTCAAGGCCATTCAGATTACAGATAACGGCGAGGGCATTGCGCCTGATGAGGTGCGCTTGGCCCTTCGCCGTCATGCGACCAGCAAGATAAAAAATCAAGCGGACCTTTTTCGCATTCGGACCTTGGGTTTTCGTGGTGAGGCCCTGCCCTCTATCGCCTCTGTCAGCCAGATGGTGATTGAAACGGCCACTGCGGATCATCCTCACGGCATCTTGCTGGAGGCTAAGGGCGGGGTAGTTGAAAAAGAAGAACCTATCAGCCGTCCAGTTGGGACTCAGATAACGGTTTCGGATTTATTTTACAATACCCCTGCTCGGCTCAAATATGTCCGCAGCCAGCAGGCCGAATTATCTCACATTATCGACGTTGTCAACCGTCTCAGTCTAGCCCATCCAGAAATCAGCTTTACTCTGATAAATGAAGGTCGGGAATTGCTTGCCACTGCTGGAACAGGCAATCTCCGTCAGGCCATTTCTGGTGTCTACGGTATTGCATCGGCTAAGAAAATGGTTGAAATTGTTGCCGAGGACTTGGATTTTCAGGTGTCAGGCTATGTTTCCTTGCCCGAATTGACCCGGGCCAACCGCAACTACATCAGCATTTTCATCAACGGCCGCTACATCAAGAATTTCCTGCTTAACCGAGCGATTTTGGAAGGATATGGCAGTAAGCTCATGGTCGGACGTTTTCCACTGGTGGTGATTGCCATTGAGATTGACCCTTATCTGGCTGATGTCAATGTCCATCCGACCAAGCAGGAAGTCCGTATTTCCAAGGAAAAGGAGCTGATGCAGCTCATTCGTGAAGCCATTGCTCAAGCCCTCAAGGAGCAAGATTTGATTCCAGATGCTCTGGAAAATCTGGCCAAATCCAGCACGCGGACCAAGGTCAAGGCTGAGCAGACGACGTTACCGCTACGCGAGACCAATCTCTACTACGACACGGTCAAGCAAGATTTCTTCCTCAAGCCAGAGGTTGTGGCGGAGGAGATTGCGCCATTGGAAATGGCAGAGCAGTCGAGTCAGCCTGAGCCTAAGGCTGCAGCTATCAAATTTGCCCAGCGTTTGTCAGCAGACGAGCAGGATGTCGAGCATCCAGCCCTCAGTCAGAAAGAATTAGCCAAGTTGGCCAATCAGCTGGACAAAGAACAGACGTCGACCTTCCCAGAATTGGAATATTTTGGTCAGATGCACGGAACCTATCTCTTCGCTCAAGGCAAGGGCGGCCTCTATATCATCGACCAGCACGCTGCTCAGGAGCGGGTCAAGTACGAATACTACCGTGAGAAAATTGGCGAGGTGGACAATTCTGCCCAGCAACTGTTGGTACCCTACATTTTTGAATTTCCTCAAAATGATGCCCTGACCCTGTCCAGTAAGTTGGATAGCCTGCGCCAGGTCGGCATCAATCTAGAAGAGTACGGTAGCAACCAATTCATCCTGCGGGAACATCCGATATGGATGCAGGAAGAGGAAATTGAGTCTGGGGTCTATGAGATGTGTGACATGTTGCTCTTGACCGACCAAGTTTCCATCAAGCAGTATCGGGCTGAGTTGGCTATTATGTTGTCCTGCAAGCGGTCGATTAAGGCTAACCATGCCTTGGATGACTATTCGGCGCGTGACCTCATTCGCCAGCTGTCCCACACGAAAAATCCTTATAACTGTCCGCACGGTCGCCCAGTTTTAGTCAACTTCAGCAAGTCGGACATGGAAAAAATGTTCCGTCGCATTCAAGAAAATCACACCTCTTTACGAGAATTAGGAAAGTATTAGAAAATCATGTACGACTATATCAAAGGAAAACTTACGAAAATCACTGCTAAATACATCGTCATTGAAGTGACGGGTATTGGCTACATTCTTCATGTGGCCAATCCTTACGCTTTTTCTGGCCATGTCAACCAAGAAGTGACGGTGTACACGCATCAAGTCATTCGAGAAGATGCCCACTTGCTTTACGGATTTATGACAGAAGCTGAAAAGTCTGTCTTTCTCAGCCTGATTTCTGTGTCTGGTATCGGTCCGACAACAGCTCTAGCCATCATTGCCGTGGATGATAATGACGGGCTGGTTCGGGCCATTGAGCAGAAAAATATTACCTACCTGACCAAGTTTCCGAAAATCGGTAAAAAAACAGCCCAGCAAATGGTGCTGGACTTGGAAGGCAGGTTTGTTATGAGCGAAGAAACAGGTCCCGTCGAAACGTCGGCTCCGACCAGTGAAAATCATGCCTTGGAAGAAGCAATGGAGGCAATGGAGGCACTCGGCTACCGACCGGCTGAACTCAAGAAAATCAAGAAATTCTTCGACGGCACGACCGATACCGCTGAGAATTACATCAAGTCCGCCCTCAAGATGTTGATGAAGTGAGGATAGTGATGAGATTAAATTTGATACATGCTGGGACTAGCCATAGACCAAACTATCCTTTGTCAGGAAAAGAATTTTCTATTGATTATCACTATATGCCTCATGAAGAAGTTGTCATCATAGGACGCATAGACCCTAATTACCACTTTTTTGAAGCTCGAGCATCTTTGAAAGACACGGAAAAAATATCGACCATCTATAAGGCCTTGATGGCGGATCAACAGGACTATGTTCGCCTTGGGACACTCCATCATCTCGGCGATACCTATTCTGGTCGTCTAACTGCTTCTCTAATACCGAATTATGTCGGTTATTGGGATACATACACGGGTCTGCAAATTAAGCAGAAAGATGAACATTCTGGCGGGCATTTTGCTTATTTTTTACAAAGACACTATCGTGAACAAGTGAGAAAGGCGGAGCTACGCGATAGGAGTGGTTCGTATGTACCAATCCTGGAAAATTATCAAGCCTATCTAAAAACAGTTGATTATATGGCTTATGAGGGTAAGGTAGAACCTCTGAGGCAAATATTGGAGCAAGAGGCTTATGTGCTTCTGTCTCAAAATGAAGAGCTCGTTCAAGCTTATAAAGCTTGTCTAGATTTGATAGGATCGCTCTATAATGCTTATCAGACTGCCATTCGTTAATGCTAGAAAGGGAAAAAATGAACCGTTGTTCTTGGGTCAATCTCAACAATCCCCTCTATATAGCCTATCATGATCAAGAATGGGGGCGCCCTTTGCATGAGGAGCAGGCTCTCTTTGAATTGCTCTGTTTGGAGACCTATCAAGCAGGTCTGTCTTGGGAAATTGTGCTCAACAAGCGACAGGCTTTCAAGTCTGTCTTTCATGATTATGACTATCATGCGGTTGCTAGCATGACTGACCAGCAGCTGGATGCCCTGCTCGACAATCCAGCTATTATTCGGCACAAGGCTAAGCTCTACGCGACCCGTGCCAATGCCCAAGCCTTTCTCAAGTTACAGGAAGAATGCGGCAGTTTTGACCATTATATCTGGTCTTGGCTAGCAGGTCGCCCACAGGTCAATTCGGTTGGTGACTACCGTCAAGTTCCTGCTAAAACCTCCCTTTCCGAGGCTATTTCCAAGGACTTGAAAAAACGAGGTTTTAAATTTGTCGGTCCTGTCTGCGTCTATTCTTTCCTACAAGCAGCTGGGCTCATTAACGACCATGAAAATACGTGTGACTGGAAAAATATCTAAAACCACCACCCAATTACGAACTAATAGATAGGCAGGTAACTGCATGCTATCAAAAGTAGAAGGAGGATTATGAAAGCAGAACTCATCGCCGTAGGCACTGAAATTTTGACCGGTCAGATTGTCAATACCAACGCGCAATTTCTATCTGAAAAATGTGCTGAATTGGGTATTGACGTCTATTTTCATACAGCAGTAGGCGATAATGAAAAGCGTCTTTTGTCGGTGTTGGAGATTGCCAGTAAGCGAAGTGATATGGTCATTCTCTGTGGCGGTTTGGGACCGACGGAGGACGATTTGACCAAGCAGACCCTGGCTCAGTTTTTAGGACGCGACTTGGTCTTTGACAAGAGGGCCGTGGACAAGCTGAACCGCTTTTTTGCCAGTCGTCCCGGTCGTAT
Source organism: Streptococcus sp. A34 (assembly GCF_043674115.1). NCBI lineage: Bacteria > Bacillati > Bacillota > Bacilli > Lactobacillales > Streptococcaceae > Streptococcus > Streptococcus sp. A34. Next base: position 13,241 of record NZ_JBIMJM010000040.1, read on the forward strand.
TCGCACACCCAATAATGAGCGTCAGGCTCAATTGGTGGCTGGTTCTATTCCCTTGCACAATCCCACAGGGCTGGCTGTAGGGAGTATGATTGAACAAGACGGCGTTACCTATATTGTCTTGCCAGGACCGCCTAGCGAACTCAAAGCCATGTTTGCCCAGAGTTTGCTGCCGCTGTTGACCCAATCCGAGCAACAACTCTATTCGCGGGTCTTGAGGTTCTTTGGTATCGGCGAGAGTCAGTTGGTTACTATCTTGGCAGACTTGATTGACCAACAGACGGACCCGACTCTAGCCCCTTATGCTAAAACAGGGGAAGTCACCCTGCGCCTGTCTACCAAGGCGACCAGTCAGGTAGAGGCAGATGCCAAACTAGCCCAGCTAGAAAAGACGATTCTGGAGCGAGATAATTTAGCAAAATACCTATATGCCTATGGTGAGGACAATAGTCTGGCTAAAACGGTTGCGGATTTGTTGGTTGACAAGCAGCAAACCTTGTCCATTTTGGAGCAGGGAACGGGAGGTCAGTTGCAAGCGGAATTGAGCGCAACCATGACAGACCAGATGTATTTTAGCGGGGGTCAGGTCAGAGGTCAGGGTCCAATCAGCTCGGACCGCTTGGTGACAGAAGCCAGTCAGTTGCGGAAGGAATTGGCGACAGATTTGGCTCTGGCTGTTTCGGTGGCTGTCAAACCCCAATCGACTGTCGACAACGTCCTTGCCAAGGTCAGTCTGGTCTTGGTCAGCACCTCTGGGATTGTCCAAAAAGAAGTGGATTTAGGGGGCTATTCATGGCTCTATCTGCGTCAGTTAGCTTGCCTGCAGGCCTTAGACTTTGTACGAAATACTTTGTGAAATAGCAGAACTTTGCTATAATGGTTTGATTAGAAAAAGAGGAGAAAGAAATTGGCTAAGAAACCATCGAAAAAATTAGAAGAAATTACTAAAAAATATGGAGATGAGCGCAAAAAAGCTTTAGATGACGCTCTCAAGTCTATCGAAAAAGACTTTGGTAAGGGGGCAGTGATGCGCCTGGGTGAGCGTGCCGAGCAAAAGGTTCAGGTCATGAGCTCTGGTAGCTTGTCGATTGACATCGCTCTGGGCGCTGGTGGCTATCCGAAGGGTCGTATCGTCGAGATTTACGGTCCAGAATCATCTGGTAAGACGACGGTTGCCCTTCATGCGGTTGCCCAATGTCAAAAAGAAGGCGGTATTGCAGCCTTTATCGATGCCGAGCATGCTTTGGATCCTGCTTATGCAGCGGCTCTAGGTGTTAACATTGATGAATTGCTCTTGTCGCAGCCGGATTCTGGTGAGCAGGGTTTGGAAATCGCTGGCAAATTGATTGACTCTGGTGCTGTTGATTTGGTCGTTGTCGACTCAGTTGCGGCTCTTGTACCGCGTGCGGAGATTGACGGTGACATCGGTGATAGCCACGTTGGTCTGCAGGCGCGTATGATGTCTCAGGCCATGCGCAAATTGGGTGCATCAATCAACAAAACCAAGACCATTGCTATTTTCATCAACCAACTCCGTGAAAAAGTGGGTGTCATGTTTGGTAACCCAGAAACCACGCCGGGTGGTCGTGCCTTGAAGTTCTATGCCTCTGTTCGTTTGGATGTTCGTGGCAATACCCAAATCAAGGGTACGGGTGATCAGAAAGACCAGAACGTTGGTAAGGAAACCAAGGTCAAGGTCGTGAAAAACAAGGTCGCTCCGCCATTTAAAGAAGTCGTCGTGGAAATCATGTACGGAGAAGGGATTTCGCAGACGGGCGAGTTGATTCAAATCGGTAGCGACTTGGGTATCATCAAAAAAGCAGGTGCTTGGTATTCTTACAACGATGAGAAAATCGGTCAAGGTTCGGAAAATGCTAAGAAGTTCTTGGCTGAAAATCCAGAAATTTTTGCAGAGATCGACCGCAAAATCCGTATTCACTACGGTTTGATTGAAGATGATAACGCACCAGCTGAAACGGCTGATACAAAGGCGGAAGCTACTGAAGAAGTTCCTGCTACTGAAACAGAAACCAATGTAGAATTGGAAGAAGTAGTACTTGACCTCGATGGCGGCATCGAATTAGAAGAATAATTCCGAAAAAGTCTAGTCTAGCTAGGCTTTTTCTCATAAAAACCGAATTTTCCCCCTTAAATTTAAAGTTTTTTTGCAAAATAGGTCTGCAGACTGAGGGATTTTGTGGTATAATGGTTTATAATGTGTTTACGAAGATGTAGCAAAGGAGTGACTACATGATTAAAATTTATACTGTATCTAGTTGTACCTCTTGTAAAAAAGCCAAAAATTGGTTAAATGCTCACCAACTTTCATACAACGAGCATAACCTTGCAAAAGAAGCCATTACTAAGGAAGAAATTATGAATATTTTGACCAAGACAGAGAATGGTATTGCAAGTATTGTTTCTTCAAAAAACCGTTATGCTAAGAGCTTGGACTTCGATATTGAGGATTTAAGCGTTAATGAGGTTATTGATTTAATTACCTCAAATCCTCGGATTTTGAAAAGCCCGATTCTGATTGATGAGAAACGTCTTCAGGTAGGCTATAAGGAAGATGACATTCGTGCCTTCCTGCCACGCTCAGTGCGTAATGTAGAAAATGCTCAAGCTCGGATGAGAGCAGCCCTATAAAGTAGATGAAAGAACTCTAGCTCTAGGGTTCTTTTATGCTATATCATTGAGTTTAGGGGCTATATGTGGTATAATAGACTATAAGATAAGGAAAGAAGGTGTAAGTATGGGATTCACAGAAGAAACTGTCCGTTTTCGTCTGGACGATACAGATAAGCAAGAAATCAGCAAAACGCTGACCAGTGTTTATCGGTCGCTTGACGAGAAAGGCTACAATCCAATCAATCAGATTATCGGCTATGTCTTGAGTGGGGACCCTGCTTATATCCCTCGCTACAATGATGCCCGTAATCAGATTCGTAAACATGAGCGCGACGAAATCATTGAAGAATTGGTACGCTACTACTTGAAAGGGAATGGGATTGACCTCTAATGAGAATTATGGGATTAGATGTCGGTTCAAAAACCGTCGGTGTAGCCATTTCGGATCCCTTGGGTTTTACGGCCCAGGGTTTAGAAATTATTCCTATAAATGAAGAAAAAGGTGAGTTCGGTTTTGAAAGGCTGAGCGAACTTGTTTCCCAGTATAAGGTGGACAAGTTTGTTGTTGGCCTACCCAAGAACATGAACAATACTAGCGGTCCGCGCGTTGAGGCCAGTCAAGCCTACGGTGATTTATTGGCGGAACAGTACGGACTGCCTGTTGATTACCAGGATGAGCGCTTGACCACTGTAGCGGCTGAACGTATGTTGATTGAGCAGGCGGATATCAGTCGCGGAAAACGTAAAAAAGTGATTGACAAATTAGCAGCCCAGCTGATTTTGCAAAATTATTTAGATAGAACATTTTAAAATATAAAGGAGATAAACATGGCACATCATCACGACCATGAACATGACCACAACCACGACGAGCGTGAATTGATTACTTTGGTAGACGACCAAGGTAATGAAACCTTGTTTGAAATTTTATTGACAATTGACGGCCAAGAAGAATTTGGTAAAAACTACGTTCTCTTAATTCCTGCAAGTGCAGAAGAAGATGAGAACGGTGAGGTGGAAATCCAAGCTTACTCGTATATCGAAAACGAGAACGGCACAGAGGGCGATTTGCAACCAATCCCGGAAGATGCAACAGCAGAATGGGACATGATTGAAGAAGTCTTCAACAGCTTTATGGAGGAATAAAAAGGTCCAGTGGACCTTTTTCAGATTGAAGACAAACACTTAAGAGGCGTTTGTCTTTTTCTGTTTATTGGTCTGATAGTCGGTCTTTTTGCCAG
>NZ_JBIMJM010000041.1:0-16581 GCF_043674115.1 Streptococcus sp. A34
TGGGCTAGCCCAGACAGCTTAACCTCTGGAACTCTAGTTACCAATGAACTTGTTGCACTTGACTTGACAATGTGCGTTTTTACTTTTTTAAAAATTTTTTCTTTTTTTGTTGACAATTTTCTGATAATTCAGTATATTAGATACATCGCAAAATTTAAGAAAGATTTAAGGAGTTTTCATGAAAACAAGAAAATTTGCAGTAGCTCTTGCTACATTTGCATCTGCAGCATTACTTGCAGCATGTGGTACTGTTTCAACAACTAATTCTTCAGCAACTGGTTCAAGTGTTGGTGATACATTTAAAATTGGTTACAACTTAGAGTTGTCAGGTGCTGTATCTTCATACGGACAAACTGAAGAAAAAGGTGCTAACTTGGCTGTGAAAGAAATCAATGCAGCAGGTGGTATTGATGGGAAGCAAATTGAAGTTGTTACAAAAGACAACAAGTCTGAAACAGCAGAAGCAGCTTCTGTTGCTACTAGCTTGGCAAGTGAAGGTGTAAACCTTGTCATTGGACCTGCAACATCTGGTGCTTCAGCAGCATCTATCCCTGCATTAACTTCAGCTGGTATTCCAATGATCTCACCTTCAGGTACGCAAACAAACCTTGTAGTAAATGACAAAGGTGAAGTTCAAGATTATTTCTTCCGTGCAACATTTACGGATGGATACCAAGGTCAAATTATGGCTAAGTATGCGACAGAAAACATGTCAGCTAAGAAAGTTGTTCTTTACTATGACAACTCTTCTGACTATGGTAAGGGTGTAGCAGAAGCTTTCAAGAAAGCTTACACTGGTGAGATTGTTTCTGAAATCACATTTGCTTCAGGAGATAAAGACTTCCAAGCAGCTTTGACTAAGTTGAAAGATAAGGAATTTGATGCAATCGTCATGCCTGGTTACTATAACGAAACAGGTACAATCGTGAAACAAGCGCGTGGTCTTGGTCTTAACCAACCAATTCTTGGTTCAGATGGTTTCGATTCACCACAATTCACTGAATTGGCAACAGCTGAAGCAGCTTCAAACGTTTACTACCTTTCAGCTTTCGTAACTTCAGCAAGCGATAAAGCTAAAGCATTCTATGATGCATATAAGAAAGAATACAACGAAGAGCCTTCAATGTTCTCAGCATTGGCGTATGACTCAGTTTACATGGCGGCTAAAGCAGCAGAAGGTGCAGCAGATTCAAAAACAATTAAAGACAACCTTGCAGCTTTGAAAGATTTCGAAGGTGTAACTGGTACAATGTCTATTGATAAAGAGCACAACGTTGTGAAATCAGTATATGTAGTTGGTTTGACAAACGGTGAGCAATCATCTGTTGATACTGTTTCTATTTCAGAATAATCGAGTGGGCTGGTTTTTCCAGCCTTCTCTGCTTTTTCAGGATAGAAAACGTTAAAGGATTATTAAAAAATATCAAGTAACTTGCTTATTTTCAGAAAATTTTGTATAATGTAACAATGCTTATTGAGCTTGAAAATATTTAGAAAGATTGGTGAACCTAATGCTTCAACAACTTGTCAATGGTTTGATTTTAGGTTCTGTATATGCCCTCTTGGCCCTTGGTTATACCATGGTATACGGAATTATCAAACTCATTAACTTTGCCCACGGTGACCTCTATATGATGGGGGCTTTTATGGGGTATTTCTTATTAAATAACCTGACTTTCATTGCCGACGGTGGCACACGATTCTTTGTTGCCCTCATCTTGTCAATGGTTGGAACTGCCCTTCTTGGTGTCGTCATTGAATTTTTGGCTTATCGTCCCTTGCGTCATTCAACGCGTATTGCAGCCTTGATTACCGCCATCGGTGTTTCCTTCTTCCTTGAATACACCATGGTGAAATTATTTACAGCGGATGTTAAAGCTTTCCCACAAGCAATTGAGTCTGTGACTTTTAACCTTGGTCCAGTTTCAGTAACCAATATCCAGCTGATTATCTTGGGTGTTTCCCTTGTTTTGATGGTTGCTTTGCAATTGATCGTTAAACGGACAAAAATGGGTAAAGCCATGCGTGCGGTTTCTGTCGACAGTGATGCAGCTCAGTTAATGGGGATCAATGTAAACCGTACCATCAGCTTTACATTTGCACTTGGGTCAGCCCTTGCGGGTGCTGCAGGTGTCCTACTTGGACTTTATTACAACCAAATCGAGCCTTTCATGGGAATGACTCCTGGTTTGAAAGCTTTCGTAGCGGCAGTATTAGGTGGTATCGGAATTATTCCTGGTGCAGCACTTGGTGGATTTGTAATTGGTATTATTGAGACATTTACATATGTAATCGGTTTGGATACTTTCCGTGATGCCATTGTTTATGCTGTATTGATCATCATCCTCCTTGTTCGTCCAAGTGGTATTCTTGGTAAAAATGTGAAAGAGAAGGTGTAACCATGAAGCAAAATTTAAAAGTTAATGCAATTTGGTTGGCAATCTTATTAGCTGGCTTCGGAATCATTCAGGGACTTGTTTCAGCTGGTATTTTGAATTTTTACTATGTTCAAATTGTACAACAAATCGGTATTCAGATTATCTTGGCTGTCGGCTTAAACTTGATTGTCGGTTTTTCAGGTCAATTTTCACTTGGACATGCTGGATTCATGGCTATTGGTGCCTATGCGGTAGGTATCCTTGGGAAAATGATGCCGTCTTATGGTGGTTTTGCAATTGCCTTACTTGTTGGTATGTTGGTTGCTGGAGGTGTAGCCCTCTTAGTAGGTCTTCCAACATTGCGTTTGAAAGGTGACTACCTTGCCATTGCGACCCTTGGTGTTGCTGAAATAATCCGTATTTTAATCATCAATGGTGGTACTGTTACAAACGGTGCGGCTGGTATCATGTCCATTCCATTATTTACCAACTGGCAACTGGTTTATGTATTTGTCATTATCACAACACTTCTTACGGTGAACTTCTTGCGTAGTCCAATGGGACGTGCAACCATTTCTGTTCGTGAAGATGAAATTGCTGCTGAGTCAGTTGGTGTCAATCCGACTTTCATGAAAGTTTCAGCTTTTGTATTTGGTGCTATGACAGCGGCTATCGCTGGCGGACTTCATGCGGGTTATGTTGGAACTATTGTTCCTAAGGACTTTGCTTTCATGACCTCTGTTAACGTTTTGATTATCATTGTATTAGGTGGGTTAGGATCCATCACAGGTACATTTGTGGCAGCAATTGTTCTTGGAATTCTCAATGTCTTCCTCAAGAGCTACTCAGATATTTCAATGATTATCTACTCATTGGCATTGATTCTTTTGATGATCTTCCGTCCGGGTGGTTTGTTGGGAACCAAAGAATTTAGCGTGGCAGCCTTACTCAAGAAGAAGGAGGTTAAGTAATGGCATTACTTGAAGTAAAAAATTTAACCAAGAACTTCGGTGGTTTGACTGCCGTTGGTGATGTGACCATGGAACTTCATGAGGGTGAATTGGTCGGTCTTATTGGACCAAACGGTGCAGGTAAGACAACCCTTTTCAACCTCTTGACAGGTGTTTATGAGCCAAGTGAGGGAACAATCTCCCTTGCAGGTACTGTACTAAATGGAAAGGCTCCTTCAAAGATTGCATCTCTTGGTCTTGGTCGTACCTTCCAAAACATCCGTTTGTTTAAAAATATGACAGTTTTGGAAAATGTCTTGATTGGTCTTGGAAACCATGGTAAGGCAGAAGTCTTGGCAAGTTTCCTTCGCCTTCCTGCTTTCTACAAAAATGAAGAAGAATTAAAAAACAAAGCCATTGAGCTCTTGAAAATCTTTGATTTGGATGGCGATGCGGATACGCTGGCTAAGAACCTTCCTTACGGTCAACAACGTCGTTTGGAAATCGTTCGTGCCCTTGCGACCGATCCAAAAATTCTTTTCTTGGATGAGCCAGCGGCTGGTATGAACCCTCAGGAAACGGCAGAATTGACCCAACTCATCCGAAAAATCAAGGAAGAATTTGGCATTACCATCATCTTGATTGAACACGATATGAGCTTGGTTATGGAAGTGACGGAGCGTATCTACGTATTGGAATACGGTCGTTTGATTGCCCACGGTACTCCAGAAGAAATCCGTAATAACAAGCGCGTAATTGAAGCCTACCTTGGAGGTGAAGCATAATGGCAATGTTAGAAGTTAAAAATCTTTCCGTCAACTATGGTGTTATCGAGGCTGTAAAAGATGTCAGTTTCGAGGTCAACGAGGGGGAAGTTGTAACCTTGATCGGTGCCAATGGTGCTGGTAAAACCTCTATCCTCCGTACCATTTCAGGACTTGTTCGTCCATCTGCTGGAACGATTTCTTTCCTTGGAAATGAAATTCAAAAAGTTCCTGCTCGTAAAATCGTTGCGGACGGTTTGTCACAAGTTCCAGAAGGTCGACATGTCTTTGCAGGCTTGACTGTTATGGAAAACTTAGAAATGGGTGCCTTTCTTCGCAACAACCGTGAAGAAAACCAAGCCAACTTGAAAAAAATCTTCGCACGCTTCCCACGTTTAGAAGAACGTAAGAACCAAGATGCTGCTACCCTTTCAGGTGGTGAGCAGCAGATGTTAGCAATGGGACGTGCATTGATGAGCCAACCAAAACTCTTGCTCCTTGATGAACCATCAATGGGTTTGGCCCCAATCTTCATTCAAGAAATTTTTGATATCATCCAAGATATCCAAAAACAAGGAACAACAGTTCTCTTGATTGAACAAAACGCCAACAAAGCCCTTGCCATCGCAGATCGAGGCTATGTCCTAGAAACAGGAAAAGTCGTCCTCTCTGGAACAGGAAAAGAATTACTTGCATCAGATGAAGTCAGAAAAGCGTATCTGGGTGGCTGACAGGCCATAATAATGCTACAAGGCTTTCATTCAGTTGTATCACGGAGTTGCTACTTCTGAAATCCAATACGAAAGGAGCGTAGCACTCTAATTTAATACTTAGCGAGCAATCAGTAAATCTGGTTGCTTTTCTTGCTTTCAAGCTGTAAATCAAAAATATGGCAGTCTATTGTTGACTTGTGATTGTTTCATGAGTGTTTTCATTTTTGTGATCCAGTTTGTGCCTCACAATCAAATTTGGCTTTCCAAAACAAGCTCGTTTTCTATCCTTAAGTTTATCTTTTGCCCTTATTTGTAGCAGAAATTCTCAAAACTGTTGACAGAAATCAAATAAAATAGTAGTATAGAGTCAAATAGAACCTTTAACTGAGTCCAGAGAGGCTGGAAAGGTATCATGGTAAGTATCTTAGAAGTAGAATTTCTAAGCTCATTTCGTGAACCCTGTCCAGAGTAGGCAGGGTTTTTCTGTGTACAGAAAGGATACTATGAAAGAAAAACGTCCCATTATTGCCTTGGATTTCGCAAGTAGTCAAGAAGTCGTTGATTTTTTGACTCATTTCCCAAGTCAGGAAAAACTCTATCTCAAGGTTGGTATGGAGCTCTACTATGCGGAAGGTCCGGCTATTATCAAAGACCTGAAAGACCGCGGACACAGCATTTTCCTAGACCTGAAACTTCATGATATTCCCAATACGGTCCAATCGGCTATGTCGGTGTTGGCCAAGCTGGGTGTTGATATGACCAATGTTCATGCAGCTGGGGGCGTAGAGATGATGCAATCGGCTAGAAAGGGACTGGGACCTGGACCAATCTTGATCGCTGTGACCCAGCTGACCTCGACTTCGGAAGAGCAGATGCAGGCGGATCAGAATATCCAGACTAGCCTGGTGGATGCAGTGGTCCATTACGCCAAAAAGGCTCAGGAAGCAGAACTGGACGGTGTCGTTTGCTCGGCTCAGGAGGTCGATTTGATCAAGCAGGCCACTGGTGCGGCCTTTGCCTGTCTGACACCAGGAATTCGACCAGCTGGTAGCGAAGTGGGTGATCAAAAACGGGTTGTTACTCCAGCACAGGCGGCCAGCATTGGCAGTGACTATATCGTGGTCGGGCGTCCTATCACGCATGCGGCCAATCCTTATGAAGCATACCTAGCTATCAAAGAAGAATGGAATATCTAAATAAACAATATTATTAATCTAAAGGAGAATTATCATGACACTAGCAACAGAAATTGCATCACATTTGTTGGACATCAAGGCGGTTCATTTGCGACCAGAAAAGCCTTTTACTTGGGCGTCTGGCATCAAGTCACCTATTTATACGGACAATCGTATCACGCTTTCTTATCCGGATACCCGCAACCTGATTGAGGATGGTTTTGTTCAACGAATTGAAGAGGAGTTTCCAGAAGTAGAAGTGATTGCAGGTACGGCGACGGCTGGCATTCCGCACGGAGCCATTATTGCAGACCGCATGAATCTGCCATTTGCTTACATCCGTAGCAAACCAAAAGAGCACGGGGCTGGTAATCAACTGGAAGGTCGCATTGTCAAGGGGCAGAAAATGGTTATCATCGAGGATCTGATTTCGACAGGTGGTTCTGTCTTGGATGCAGTGGCAGCGGCTCAACGTGAAGGAGCAGAGGTACTTGGTGTGGCAGCCATTTTCACCTACCAATTGCCTGTGGCAGACCGGAATTTTGACAACACTGGTGTCAAACTGGTGACGCTCAGCAATTACTCTGAACTTATAAAAGTCGCAAAAGTGCAGGGCTACATCAATGCGGATGGCTTGACTCTCTTGAAAAAATTCCGCCAGAATCCTGAAACTTGGTTGGAGGACTAGTTTTCACAGCAAAATCGCCTGATTTCTGGGAACATGGCCCCGAAAATGGTATAATGTTGGGAAAACAATTGACCGTATGAGGAGAAGTGTATGATTTCAGTAATCGTTCCTTGTTTCAATGAGGAAGAGGCGATTCCCTATTTTTACGACGCCATGGAAGTGGTCCGTAGGAAGATGAGGGAGCAATTTGAGTATATTTTTGTCAATGATGGTTCCAAGGATGGGACGCTCAAGGTTCTTCGGCAGTTGGCTGCTGAGGGCAATGGTGTCCGCTACATTTCCTTTTCCAGAAATTTTGGCAAGGAGGCCGCTCTTTATGCCGGCCTGCAGGCTGCGCAGGGTGAATTGGTGACCGTCATGGATGTGGATTTGCAGGATCCACCAGAAATGCTCACCCAGATGAAGTCCATCTTGGATGCTAATCCAGAACTGGACTGTGTTGGCACCCGTCGTGTCAGCCGTAATGGCGAGCCGCCTATTCGGAGCTTCTTTGCAAAGCTTTTCTACAAGCTGATGAACAAGATTAGCCAGGTAGAAGTGGTAGACGGGGCCCGCGATTTCCGTCTCATGCGCCGACATATGGTAGATGCTATCCTATCTGTTTCAGAGTACAATCGTTTTTCAAAAGGAATTTTTGCCTGGGTTGGTTTTGAGACAGAATACCTGCCTTATGAAAATGTTGAGCGGGTGGCTGGTGAAACCAGCTGGTCCTTCTGGAAGTTGCTTTCCTACTCGATTGAAGGGATTATCAATTTTTCAGATACGCCGCTGAATATTGCATCCTATACTGGTTTTTTCACCTTCCTCCTGTCCTTGGTTTTGATGGTTGTCGTTGTCTTTAAGACTCTGGTCTTCGGGGATCCGACAATCGGTTGGCCGTCAACTATCTGTATCATCCTCTTTCTAGGTGGCTTGCAGTTGATGACCATTGGTATTTTAGGTAAGTATTTGGCCAAGGTTTTCTTGGAAACCAAACATCGACCGGTTTATATCATCAAAGAGAAGAAGTAAGAGGTAGTCAGCATGGATCATTCTGTTTGGCATGATCGGATAAAAGCCTTGTTGCCGGAGCATTATTTTGGCAACATCAATCAGTTTTTGGACCAGGTCTATTCTTCCGGAACTGTTTACCCACCCAGGGAAAAGGTATTTGCAGCCTTGGAAAAGACGGCTTTAGAAAATGTAAAAGTGGTCATTTTGGGGCAGGATCCCTATCACGGACCTGGACAAGCACAAGGGCTATCCTTTTCAGTCCCAGATAGCATTCCAGCTCCGCCATCTCTCCAAAATATCCTAAAAGAGTTGGCTGAAGATGTCGGTGTCAAACAAGGTCATGATTTAACCAGCTGGGCTGAACAGGGCGTTCTCTTACTCAATGCTTGTTTGACGGTGCCGGCCGGTCAGGCCAATGGACATGCTGGACAAATCTGGGAGCCCTTTACGGATGCGGTAATCAAGGTGGTCAATAGTCTGGACCAACCAGTTGTCTACATTCTTTGGGGAGTTTATGCCCGGAAGAAGAAGGTTCTTATTAACAATCCTAAACATTTGATTATAGAGTCGGCCCATCCAAGTCCGCTTTCAGCCTACCGAGGCTTCTTTGGAAGTAAGCCTTTTTCACAGGCTAATGCCTTTTTGAAACAGGCTGGGAAGGAAGAGATTGATTGGCGAAGATGAAGTTAATTGAAGGAATGAAAATGACCGATTTTGAAAGAGATATATCATTCTTTGAGGCTTTGGATGAAAAGAACTTTAGCCTAGCTCACCAGCTTTATGAAGAAGGAGTTGCAAGGCTGGATGATGCCCATATTTCAGGCCATTTTTGGTTACGAAATCAACGGATTTATTTGGCGATTGCCGAGAAGGAAATGGACTTGGCAAAAGAGTTGGCTCAGGCTAATCTTGTTTTGGCGCGAGAACATAGCCAGGCTGAAGAATTTTTTCTGAGAGAATTGCAGCCAGTGGCCTTGCGCCAGGTGGCAGATGTAGAGCGAGAAGCAGGCAATTATCAGCAAGCTTTGGAGTTTCTTGAAGAGGAAGCATCTTTACTATTTGAAGACAATGAGTCTCAACTTGTTGGTAATACTTATGAGCAAGCCTATTTGCATTTTCTAATGGGAGATATGGAGTTGGCAGAGCAAGAGATGCGAAAAGTACTCAAGGAGGCAGCTCGTATTGAGTTTCCCTATTTGGAAGCTAGTGCCAATCGTGTCTTGGGAGAAATCACCAAAGAGTGCAGCTATTTTGAACGAGCTAAGGAACTTTACTTAGAAGTAGATGACCAGATTAGTGCTCAAGAAGTGGAGCAAATGGTTGAAGCTGTGGCTAAACAGTAGCATTTAAAAAGGAGTATTCATGCTGTTAATTAAAAATGGTCGCGTCATAGACCCGCAGTCCGGTCTGGATACAGTCGCTGATATTTTGATAGAAAAAAAGAAAATCATCAAGATTGCTGAGCAGATTGAGGTAGATGCGGAACAAGTTATCGATGCTAGTGGCTTGGTTGTTGCGCCTGGCCTGGTGGATGTCCATGTTCATTTCCGTGAGCCTGGTCAGACCCACAAGGAAGATATTCATACAGGGGCTCTGGCGGCAGCAGCGGGTGGTTTTACCTCGGTTGTCATGATGGCTAATACCAATCCGACCATTTCGACAGTGGACACCTTGAATGAGGTTCTGCAATCGGCCAGCAAGGAAAACATCCATATTTACAGTGTGGGAACCATTACCAATCAATTTAATGGCCAAGATTTGACGGATTTTGAAGGGCTCCTAGCTGCGGGTGCTGTAGCTCTTTCTGATGACGGCATTCCATTGACAAATGCTGGAGTGGTGCGAAAAGCTATGCAGGAGGCTAAGAAATTGGATTGCCTGCTCAGCCTCCACGAAGAAGATCCAGATTTGAATGGTGTTCTGGGCTTGAATGAGCAAGTCGCTGCCAAGCATTTTCACGTCTGTGGCGCGACTGGTGTGGCTGAATACAGCATGATTGCTCGTGACGTCATGATTGCCTATGAAACGGGTGCCCGTGTTCATATTCAGCATCTGTCCAAAGCTGAGTCTGTCAAGGTGGTCGAATTTGCACAAGGTATGGGTGCGCGTGTGACCGCAGAAGTAGCCCCTCAGCATTTTTCTCGGACAGAAGATTTGTTGTTGACCAAGGGGGCAAATGCCAAGATGAACCCGCCTCTTCGTTTGGAAAGCGATCGTTTGGCAGTCATAGAAGGGCTAAAATCAGGTGTCATTTCAGTTATTGCGACCGACCATGCACCTCATCATGCGGATGAAAAAAATGTAGAGGACTTGACGCAAGCACCGTCTGGCATGACTGGACTGGAGACCTCTCTATCACTTGGTTTGACGCATTTGGTGGAAGAAGGGCATCTGACACTCCAAGAGTTATTGGAGAAAATGACCATCAATCCTGCCAAACTTTATGGCTTGGATGCAGGTTATCTGGCTGAAAATGGACCGGCCGACCTAGTGATTTTTGATCCTACAGTCAATCGTCAAGTATCAGCAACCTTTGCCTCTAAATCCGCCAATTCTCCCTTTGTCGGTGATTGGCTCATGGGCCAAGTTCGTTATACCATTGCGGATGGACAGGTTGTATTTGAAAAATAAGTGTTTTGAAGGAGCTGGTTGGCTCCTTCTTTTTACGAACTTTTTATCAAAGTTAGCAGTTTTAGGGTTTTGAATCTTACAAAAAAGCTGCTTTATTTTTCTTTCATGATATAAAAAAACGCCTCTCGGCGCTTGAAATTATTTCTTCTTTTGCTTTGTTATATTTAATCCAAAGGGAACGAGATTTTCTTCCTGTTTCAAAATGCGTTGGATATTGTCCTTGTGTCGGATAATGACAAAGCTACCCAGAAATAGGATAATCACGGTGAACAACCAGTCATAGCTATTGACCAAGAAACCAAGGGCTGGGAAAATCAGAGCTCCAAGCATGGCCAGGGCTGCTGCCAAGACACTTGAAAAGGAAACCATGGAGGTCAGGTAGAGAGAGGTCGCGAAAATAAAGACCAGATAGAGGCAGAAGAGGGGCGCAACACCCAGCAACATGCCAGCCGATGTGGCCACAGCCTTACCTCCCTTGAAATTGGCAAAAATCGGGAAGGTATGTCCCAGAACAGCTATCAAGCCAAATAGGATAGGTGAAGGGCTATTTACATGAAAGAAAACAGGCAGGAGGGCCGCTAGGGTACCTTTGAGAAAGTCGATGGCAAAGACCGCCATTCCAGCTTTCTTACCCAGGATACGGAAGGTATTGGTCGTCCCAGTATTGCCCGAACCATGTTCTCGGATGTTGATGTTGAAAAAGGCTTGTCCAATCCAGAGACCTGACGGAATCGAGCCCAGTAAATAAGCTAATATTAGAAGTAAAATTGTCTGTAACATACTTAGATTATAGCATAGTTGTCCGGCTTTTTCATCAAATAGTCAAGTTTGCCCTGTTCCAGCCGAAATAGCAGAAATTTTTTGCAAAAATGCTTAAAAACTTGTAAGATAGTAAAGACGATATGTATGGAGGTCAGATTTGGCTAAGAAAGAGATAAACATAAATAATTATAACGACGATGCCATTCAGGTGCTGGAAGGGTTGGATGCGGTTCGCAAACGTCCGGGGATGTATATTGGTTCGACCGATGGCAATGGACTGCACCACATGGTTTGGGAAATTGTCGATAATGCGGTCGATGAAGCACTGTCAGGTTTTGGTGATCGGATTGAGGTGACCATTAACAAGGACGGTAGTTTGTCGGTAGCAGATAAGGGACGGGGGATGCCAGTCGGTATGCACGCAACTGGGAAACCGACGGTTGAGGTCATCTTTACCGTTCTTCACGCTGGTGGTAAGTTTGGTCAGGGTGGCTATAAGACCTCTGGAGGTCTCCACGGGGTTGGTTCTTCGGTGGTCAATGCCCTGTCCAGCTGGTTGGAAGTTGAGATTACCCGTGACGGTGCTGTTTACAAGCAACGATTTGAGCAGGGCGGAAAGCCAGTCACGACCCTAGAGAAGATTGGTACCGCTCCAAAATCAAAAACAGGTACAAAAGTGACCTTTATGCCTGATGATACCATTTTCTCAACGACTGATTTCAAGTTCAACACCATTGCCGAACGCCTGAAAGAATCAGCCTTCTTGCTCAAACAAGTCACCATGACCCTGACGGATGAGCGAACAGGTGAGCAAGAGGAGTACCACTATGAAAATGGCGTTCAGGACTTTGTATCCTACCTTAACGAAGACAAGGAAACTTTGACACCAGTCCTCTATTTTGAAGGAGAAGATGCAGGTTTCCAGGTCCAAGTTGCCATGCAGTACAACGATGGTTATTCAGATAACATTCTCTCCTTCGTTAACAACGTTCGGACCAAGGACGGCGGTACCCACGAAACAGGTCTCAAACTAGCCATTACCAAGGCCATGAACGACTATGCTCGTAAGACCAACTTGCTCAAGGAAAAGGACAAGAACTTGGAAGGCTCTGACTACCGTGAAGGACTGTCTGCGGTCCTTTCTATCCTTGTCCCAGAAGAACACTTGCAGTTTGAAGGTCAGACAAAGGATAAGCTGGGGAGCCCGCTGGCTCGTCCAATTGTAGACGGAATTGTCTCAGAAAAGTTGACGTATTTCCTCTTGGAAAATGGTGAACTGGCTTCAAATTTGGTTCGCAAGGCTATTAAGGCCCGCGATGCGCGCGAGGCCGCCCGTAAAGCCCGTGACGAATCCCGAAACGGTAAGAAAAACAAGAAGGACAAGGGCCTTTTATCAGGGAAACTTACCCCAGCCCAATCCAAAAATCCAGCCAAAAACGAACTCTATCTGGTCGAGGGAGATTCGGCCGGAGGCTCTGCCAAACAGGGCCGTGACCGCAAGTTCCAAGCCATTCTACCCTTGCGTGGTAAGGTTATCAATACCGCCAAGGCAAAAATGGCGGACATCCTCAAAAACGAAGAAATCAACACCATGATCTACACCATCGGTGCAGGTGTTGGTTCAGACTTTACGCTAGAAGATGTCAACTATGACAAGATTATTATCATGACCGATGCGGACACGGACGGTGCCCACATTCAGACCCTCTTGTTGACTTTCTTCTATCGTTACATGAGACCCTTGGTAGAAGCAGGTCGGGTTTACATCGCCCTTCCGCCGCTTTACAAGATGTCCAAAGGCAAGGGCAAAACAGAAAAGATAGCTTATGCTTGGTCTGATGGGGAATTAGAAGATCTCCGCAAGGATTTTGGCAAGGGCTTTATCCTCCAACGCTACAAAGGTCTTGGTGAGATGAATGCCGATCAGCTCTGGGAAACAACCATGAACCCTGAAACCCGTACCCTCATCCGTGTCACCATTGAAGATTTGGCGCGTGCTGAACGCCGTGTATCTGTCCTTATGGGCGACAAGGTTGAACCACGCCGGAAATGGATTGAGGATAATGTTAGGTTTACGCTAGAAGAAAACACAGTATTTTGATGAACAGTTTTTCTCTTATGACAAAGAAAGTATGGAAGACAAGATGAAAAAAAGATTTTCTAAAAAACAGGCAATCGAGGAAATTCAAAAGAGATACCAGAAAGCTGAGTCACTGTTGAAAGATGATTCCAAAATGGAACCCTTCTTGGAAAAAATAGAAAAGAAAATTAAATGGATTCCCTTTTTAGCTCAGGAATTTAAAAACATTCCCATCATGATAAGTATGGTTCGAAGCTATTTGAAACGAGATTATACCAAGATTCCTAAGAGGACTATTCTCGCAATTGTTTCGGCTTTAATCTACTTTCTCTCACCTGTAGATGTAGTTCCAGACTGGATTCCATTTTTCGGGCAGATGGATGATGCGCTGGTTATAGCAACTTGCTGGAACTGGGTTAATAAAGACATTGAAGATTATCGGGCATGGAAGAAGCTGCGCTCGGCAGAAAATATAAACAAACCCTAAACAAGGTGGTGTTCCCATTGAGCAACGCTTTGAAAAAAGAAGATATAGATATTATTATGCTGTTACAAGTATAATTAGCAGTAAACTTTTTAACAAAAAATAATAAAATAAGAAAAAGGAATATTATGAGTAATATTCAAAACATGTCCCTTGAGGATATCATGGGAGAGCGTTTTGGTCGCTACTCCAAATACATTATTCAGGAGCGGGCCCTACCGGACATTCGTGACGGCCTCAAGCCCGTGCAACGCCGGATTCTTTATTCCATGAATAAGGACGGCAACACCTTTGACAAGGGCTACCGTAAGTCCGCCAAGTCAGTCGGAAATATCATGGGGAATTTCCACCCGCACGGTGATTACTCTATTTATGATGCCATGGTCCGCATGAGTCAGGACTGGAAGAACCGCGAGATTTTGGTGGAGATGCACGGGAACAACGGTTCCATGGACGGCGATCCGCCAGCGGCTATGCGTTACACCGAGGCTCGCCTGTCAGAAATGGCTGGCTATCTGCTGGCCGACATCGAGAAAAAGACAGTACCGTTTGCCTGGAACTTTGACGATACGGAAAAAGAACCCACTGTGCTGCCAGCTGCCTTCCCTAATCTCTTGGTCAATGGAGCGACAGGAATTTCAGCAGGGTACGCGACTGACATCCCGCCGCATAATTTGGCGGAGGTCATCGATGCCGTTGTCTACATGATTGATCATCCGATAGCTAAGTTAGAAAAGTTGATGGAGTTCTTGCCTGGACCAGATTTCCCAACAGGTGCCATTATCCAAGGGGCTAACGAGATCAAGAAAGCTTATGAAACTGGTAAGGGCCGTGTTGTAGTTCGTAGCCGTTGTGAAATCGAGCAACTCAAGGCTGGCAAGAAACAGATTGTCATTACTGAGATTCCTTACGAGGTCAACAAGGCTGTTTTGGTCAAGAAGATTGATGATGTCCGTGTCAACAACAAGGTGCCTGGTATTGCTGAGGTGCGTGATGAGTCAGACCGTACAGGTCTGCGGATTGCCATTGAGCTGAAAAAAGACAGCGATGAGCAAACCATTCTCAACTACCTTTACAAATACACCGACCTGCAAATCAATTACAACTTCAACATGGTGGCCATTGACAATTTCACACCGCGTCAGGTCGGCTTGCAGAAGATTCTCTCCAGCTACATCGCCCACCGCCGTGAGATTATCATTGCTCGTTCTAAGTTTGACAAGGAAAAGGCAGAAAAACGCCTCCATATCGTAGAAGGTTTGATCCGTGTCATTTCCATTTTGGACGAGGTTATTGCTCTTATCCGTGCTTCTGAAAACAAGGCTGATGCCAAGGAAAACTTGAAAATCAGCTATGATTTCAGCGAGGAACAGGCAGAAGCAATCGTGACCTTGCAACTTTACCGTTTGACAAACACCGATATTGTGACCTTGGAGAATGAAGAAGCAGCCTTACGCGAGCAGATTCAGACCTTGGCAGCTATTATCGGCGATGAGCGGACTATGTTCAATCTCATGAAGAAGGAACTACGTGAGGTCAAGAAGCAGTTTGGCAATCCTCGTTTGAGTGAATTGCAGGATCAGGCAGAAACGATTGAGATTGACACCGCCAGCTTGATTGTCGAAGAAGAAACTTTTGTCAGCGTGACCAAGGCAGGTTACATCAAACGGACCAGTCCGCGTTCTTTCAATGCCTCGACCCTTGAAGAAATGGGCAAGCGGGACGATGACCAGTTGATTTTCTTGCAGAATGCCAAGACAACCCAGCACCTCTTGCTCTTTACCAATCTTGGAAATGTCATCTACCGACCTGTCCATGAGTTGACAGATATTCGTTGGAAGGACATTGGTGAACACCTGAGCCAGACTCTCATGAACTTTGACACCAATGAAGAGATTATCTTTGCTGAATTGGTGGAGAATTTTGATGAGGGAACTTATTTCGCGGTGACCAAATACGGTCAAATCAAGCGTGTGGAGCGGAAGGAGTTTACTCCATGGCGGACTTACAAGTCCAAGTCAACCAAGTATGCCAAACTAAAAGATGCAGAGGATGTGGTCATTACTGTATCACCTGTGGTTTTGGACAACATCATGCTCATGACAGAAAAGGGCTACGCTCTGCGATTTAACATCGAAGAAGTGCCGATCATCGGTGCCAAGGCGGCCGGTGTCAAGGCGGTCAACCTCAAGGATGGGGATGTGGTGGCTGCGGCCTTTATCAGCAACACCAGCTCTGTCTATCTCCTGACCCAGCGTGGTAGCCTTAAGCGGATGGCGACGGAGGAAATCCCTGTGACCAGTCGTGCCAAGCGTGGTTTGCAGGTGCTTCGCGAACTCAAGGCTAAGCCTCACCGTGTCTTTGCGGCGGGTCCAGTCTTGACGGACCAGGGGGATTTTGACCTCTTTAGCACAGCAAATGAAGATGAAACAACTAGTCAAGTGCTTCATGTGCAGTCCAAAACGGGCAAACTCTATGAGGTTGATGTGACCCAGCTCAGCCTGTCTGAACGCACCAGCAACGGCAGCTTTATCTCGGAAACCATTTCTGATGAGGAAGTTCAATCTGCCTGGTTGAAATAGGAGAAACAAGTGAAGAAGAAATACCTTGTCCTTGTCATTCTGATAGTAGTTATTGTTTTGACATTGCTTGCCATGAATCTCTTTCCTGCTTTTGAGGAATGGCTTCACCAGCTGATTGGTTGGTACTAAATTCTGTGAAAATGTGAATCACCAAAAACTGTAATGAACAAATGAAAACGTGCCACTGGGAAGACCATTTTGGTCTTCTCTTTTTTATATATTAAAGAGAAAACGTGGTAAATCATGCTTTGTATATGGTTTTTATGCAATGAATAAGTTTGAACTAGAGAGTCTATATATAAATCCCGCGTTGTAAAATGAAGTGCAACAAAAAAGACATGTTCGTCTGATATACTAGAATTCCCCAACTCAGTATAGAAA
>NZ_JBIMJM010000042.1:0-15650 GCF_043674115.1 Streptococcus sp. A34
CATCAACTTACTCAAACATAGTGAAACATCTAATTCTTGACTAAGGTAAGGTGGCTAACTTCATTATAGAACTTTCGTCCTGCTGTTTTTTGATATTTTTTGAAAGAAATTGCCAGAAAATGATTGACAATGACAGTTTTTAGTGTATAATGGTTTTTGTAAACGATTGCAGGAGGTGTTGGACATTCTCAAATCAGAACGCAAGCAAGTCATATTAGAACGCATTCAAGCACAACAATTTGTCCGACTGGAAGAATTGATTGATATTCTAGAAACATCCGAATCCACTGTTCGTAGGGATTTGGACGAGTTAGAGAATGAAGGGAAACTTCGAAGAGTACATGGCGGTGCAGAAGCACCAGCTAAATTGCAACTGGAAGAATCCATTCTTGAAAAATCTGTCAAAAACGTTCAAGAAAAACGGATGATTGCTGAAAGAGCAGCTCAGTTAATTATGGACGGCGATGTGATTTTCCTTGATGCAGGAACAACGACTAGTTTACTGATTGATTATCTTCAACAGGAAAACCTGACAGTTGTAACCAATTCCATTAACCACGCTGTCAAGTTGGTAGAACGCAAGATAAAGACCATTATTATAGGTGGTTATGTTAAGCAATCGACCGATGCTTCAGTAGGTGCCATGGCTTTGGAACAAATTCGACAGCTTAATTTTGACAAGGCCTTTCTGGGAATGAATGGTATTGATAAAAACTACTTTACAACGCCAGACATTGAAGAAGCGTCCATCAAACGTACCATCATAGACAATGCAAAAGAAAGCTATGTTCTAGCTGATGCGTCAAAAATTGGTCAATTCTCCTTTGCCAAGGTTGCAGCCATCGAAAAAGCCAATATTATCTGTCAATCTTCGGAGAGCAGTTTGTTGGACATCATAAAAGAGAAAACGAGGGTAATCGAGGTATGATTTATACTGTTACGCTCAATCCAGCCATTGACTACATTGTTCGACTTGATAGAGTTGAAACAGGCAGTGTCAATCGTATGGAGAGCGACGATAAGTATGCCGGCGGTAAGGGAATCAACGTTAGTCGTGTTTTGAAGCGATTGGGCTATCCAAACACAGCGACAGGTTTCCTTGGCGGTTTTACCGGTCAGTTCATCAAAGATGGATTGGTTGCTGAAGGCATCGATACCGATTTTGTTGAGGTAGACCAAGATACACGGATCAACGTGAAAATTAAGGCAGACCAAGAAACGGAAATCAACGGTTTAGGTCCAATTGTGACCGATACTCAATTGGCAGAATTAGAAATGGTTTTGGCTGGTTTAACTGACCAGGACACAGTTGTCTTTGCCGGTTCAGCACCGGCTAGTCTTGGAAATGAAGTCTACAATAGACTGATTCCTGTGGCGAAAAAAGCGGGGGCTCAAGTAGTTTGTGACTTTGAAGGGCAAACTCTTCTAGACTCATTAGCTCACCAACCACTCTTGGTCAAGCCGAACAATCATGAATTGGAAGCTATTTTCAATGTTGAATTGAGTGGCATTACAGACATCGAGACCTATGCTAAGAAAATCTTAGACATGGGGGCTCAGAATGTTATCATTTCTATGGCAGGGGACGGAGCCTTGTTGGTTACACCAACGGCAACTTACTTTGCCAAACCAATCAAGGGAACAGTGAAAAATTCTGTCGGAGCTGGAGATTCAATGGTGGCAGGTTTTACTGGCGAATACGTTCGCTCACAAGACCCAATCGAAGCTCTCAAATGGGGAGTTGCTTGCGGTACGGCAACAGCCTTTTCAGATGATTTGGCAAGTATCGAATTTATTAAGGAAACTTATGAAAAAGTTGAGGTAGAAACACTATGAAAATTCAAGACGTTTTGAGAAAAGATGTCATGTTGCTTGATTTGCAAGCGACAAGCAAGGAAGCAGTTATCGATGAAATGATTGCTAGTTTGGTTGATAAAGGTTATGTCACTGATTTTGATGTTTTCAAAACAGGTATCATGAACCGCGAAGCACAAACGACAACAGGACTTGGTGACGGTATCGCAATGCCGCACGCTAAGAATGCTGCTGTAAAAGAGGCAACTGTTCTCTTTGCTAAATCAAACAAGGGCGTTGACTATGCAAGTCTTGATGGTCAACCAACTGACTTGTTCTTCATGATTGCAGCTCCAGAAGGTGCTAACGACACGCACTTGGCTGCCCTTGCTGAATTGTCTAAATACTTGATGAAGCCTGGATTTTCTGACAAACTTCGTGGTGTGTCTAGCCCAGAAGAAGTCATTTCAGTCTTTGACGCAGCTGAAGCAGCAGACAAGGCAGCAGAAGAAGTGGTTGCAGCTCCAAGTGGCGACCGTCCATTTATCGTTGCTGTTACAGCATGTACAACCGGTATTGCCCACACATACATGGCAGAAGAAGCACTTAAGAAACAAGCTGCTGAGATGGGGGTTGACATCAAGGTTGAAACAAACGGTGCATCAGGCGTCGGTAACAAACTAACTGCTGAAGATATCAAGAATGCAGCAGGTGTTATCATCGCAGCAGATAAGGCTGTTGACATGCCTCGTTTCAATGGTAAAGCATTGGTATCTCGTCCAGTTGCTGCTGGTATCAAACAAGCAGAAGAATTGATTAACATCATCTTGGACGGTAAAGCGTCAACTTATACAGCAACAGAAGGAGCGGCTACTGTGGAATCTTCAGAAAAACTCAGCCTTGGTAAAGCATTCTATAAACACTTGATGAGCGGTGTTTCTCAAATGTTGCCATTCGTTATTGGTGGCGGTATCTTGATTGCCCTTGCCTTCCTATTCGATGGAGCTCTAGGTGTGCCACAAGACAGCCTTGGTAGTCTTGGTTCATACCATGAAATCGCAGCGATGTTCATGAAGATTGGTGGAGCAGCCTTTGGTTTCATGTTGCCACTTCTTGCAGGTTACATTGCTTACTCAATCGCTGAAAAACCAGGTTTGGTTGCAGGTTTCGTAGCTGGTGCAATCGCTAGTAGCGGTCTTGCTTTCGGTAAAATCCCTTATGCAGCTGGTGGTGAAGAAACCCTTGCCCTTGCTGGTGTATCATCTGGTTTCTTAGGTGCCCTTGTTGGTGGTTTCCTTGCTGGTGGTGTAGTTCTTGTTCTTCGCAACGCTTTGCGTAACATGCCAAAATCACTCCAAGGTTTGAATGCTATCTTGCTCTTGCCACTTTTGGGTACAGCTATCACTGGTTTCTTAATGTTCTTTGTCAACATCCCAATGGCAGCTATCAACACTGGTATGAACAACTTCCTTGCAGGTCTTGAAGGTAGCTCTGCTATTCTCCTTGGACTTGTCCTCGGTGGAATGATGGCAGTCGATATGGGTGGTCCAATCAACAAGGCAGCCTATGTCTTCGGTACGGGTACCCTTGCAGCAACTGTTGCAGATGGTGGTTCTGTTGCCATGGCAGCGGTTATGGCTGGTGGTATGGTTCCACCGTTGGCAGTATTCGTTGCAACCCTTCTTTACAAAAATAAATTCACGCAAGAAGAGCGTAACTCAGGTTTGACAAACATTGTTATGGGGCTGTCATTCATCACTGAAGGTGCGATTCCATTTGGTGCTGCTGACCCAGCTCGCGCCATCCCAAGCTTTATCGCTGGTTCTGCTCTTGCAGGTGCCTTGGTTGGTTTGTCAGGCATTCAACTGATGGCTCCTCACGGTGGTATCTTCGTTATCGCTTTGACATCTAATCCACTTCTTTACCTAGCTTATGTGGCAATCGGTGCAGTGGTGTCTGGTGTCCTTTACGGAGCTCTTCGCCAACCAAAATAATCAACTAAAACCTTGTCTCCTGGCAAGGTTTTTTAGCTATTTCACAAGGTTTATGGTATAATGTGAGTATTATTGTTTAAGAGGAGTCTTGAAAATGAAAATCATTCGCGATAAAGAATTTGTCAACCAGTATCACTTTGATGCTCGCAACAAAGAATGGGAAAAAGAGCATGGTGAGCCAAAAACTGGCTTGAAAGTTGATTTTCAATTGGTCAATAGGGACGAAGAAGCACAGCGGACAACCATGGTTGTTATCTTGCGCTTTATGATTGTCTTGAATCATCATGTGATTTCTGGTGCCTTTAGCCAAGGTGTCCATGTGGACGGTCGCATTATCAATGAACCAACCGAATTTACTGAAGATGAGAAAAAAGAGTTGGTATCTCCTCTCTTAGACATGCTGAAACGCATGACCTACGATGTTACTGAAATAGCCTACGATGCCCCAGGTATCAATTTGGAGTTCTAAATGAAATTAGCAGTTATTACGGATTCGTCGGCCGTCTTGCAGCCGACGACGCTTGCAAACAAAGATGTATTTGTTTTGCCTATTCCGGTCACCATTGATGAGGAATCCTTTGTCGAAGGACAAAATCTGACTGCCGAAGAATTTTATCAAAAGATGGCAGCCTCCGAGGATTTGCCAAAAACCAGCCAACCCAGTCTCTTGGAGTTGGAAGAAATTTTGACAGCCCTGCAAGCCAACGGCTACACGCATGCAGTCGGTCTCTTTCTCTCATCAGGGATTTCTGGATTTTACCAAAATATCCAATATCTGGCAGATGAATTTGAGGGGCTGACAATCGCCTTTCCAGATAGCAAAATCACGTCAGCTCCACTGGGTATGATGGTGGAAAATGTATTGAAATGGGCAGCAGCCGGTCAGTCTTTTGAGGAAATCTGTGCCAAACTGGATCAACAAATTGCCCAAACGTCTGCCTTTATCATGGTGGACGACCTGGATCATTTGGTCAAGGGTGGTCGCTTGTCCAACGCCGCAGCCATTCTCGGCAACCTTCTCAGTATCAAGCCGATTTTGTATTTTACGGCTGAAGGGAAAATCGAAGTCTACGAGAAAGTTCGGACGGAGAAAAAGGCTGTCAAACGTCTCTTGGAAATTCTTCAAGAAAAAACATCCGACGGCAATTACCAGCTGGCCATTATTCATGCCAACTGCCCAGAAAAGGCAGATAGATTCAAAGAACAGTTGGAGCAGGTTGGTGTGACTAGTCAGTTGCCAATCGTGTCATTTGGTTCCGTTATCGGGACGCATTTGGGTGAAGGGGCCATTGCTTTCGGGATTTCGCCCATTATCGAATAGGAGTTTACATGACAATTAAGGTAATTATTGCAGGTTTTAAGGGAAAAATGGGCTCAACAGCGGTTGAGATGGTCAAGGGAGATGCAGACCTTAGTCTAGCTGCCTTGGTGGATCCATTTGCCACTGAGACAGAAGTGGACGGCGTGCCAGTTTTTAAGACAAAAGAAGAAGTTGCAGAGCTAGATGCTGATGTCTGGGTGGATTTCACCACGCCAAAATTTGCCTATGAAAACACACGCTTTGCTTTGGAGAATGGCTTTGCCCCAGTAGTTGGAACGACTGGATTTACACCGAAAGAAATCGACGAACTGACTGTACTTTCGGCTGAAAAAGGCTTGGGTGGCTTGATTGCGCCAAACTTTGCTATCGGAGCTATCTTGCTCATGCAATTCGCAGCACAGGCTGCCAAGTATTTCCCTAATCTGGAAATCATCGAATTGCATCATGACAAGAAAAAGGATGCACCAAGTGGAACAGCTATTAAGACTGCCGAGTTGATTTCGCAAGTTCGTCAGGCGCAGCCACAGGGTGCAGCCGATGAAGAAGAGTTGATTGCCGGAGCTCGTGGTGCAGAATTTGATGGATTCCGTATTCATTCTGTTCGCTTGCCAGGTCTGGTGGCCCACCAAGAAGTGATTTTCGGTGCCCAGGGAGAAGGATTGACTATTCGTCATGATTCTTATGACCGTGTCTCCTTCATGAGCGGTGTCAATCTCGGTATAAAAGAGGTTGTCAAACGCCAGCAACTTGTATATGGTTTGGAACATTTACTATGAAATTAACACATCTGCCTTCTGAATTTCAGGAGGCTTTGCCGATTTTAGAGAAAATTAAGGCCGCAGGTTTTGAGGCCTATTTTGTGGGCGGATCGGTCCGCGATGCCATTTTGAGAAGAACCATTCACGATGTGGACATTGCAACATCCAGCTATCCGCAGGAGACCAAAGCAATCTTCCCACGGACCATTGATGTGGGGATTGAACATGGAACGGTCTTGGTTCTGGAAGGGCATAAGGAGTACGAAATTACGACCTTTCGGACGGAGGAGGATTACGTGGACTTCCGCCGGCCTAGCCAGGTTTCTTTTGTCCGTTCACTAGAAGAAGACCTCAGACGCCGTGATTTTACAGTCAATGCCTTTGCCTTGGATGAACATGCTCAGGTCATCGACTTGTTTTCTGGACTAGAAGATTTGGAGCAGAAGCGTTTGCGAGCGGTAGGAATCCCTGCAGAGCGATTCAATGAAGATGCCCTGCGAATCATGCGTGGTTTTAGATTTGCGGCTAGTCTGAACTTCGAGATTGATCCAGAGACATTTGAGGCCATGCAGGCAACAGCACCGCTCTTGGACAAAATCTCTGTTGAGCGCATTTTTATCGAATTTGATAAATTGCTGACGGCACCCCATTGGCGCAAGGGGCTGCAGGCTATGATTGATTCCAAAGCCTTTGATTTTTTACCAGATTTGGCTGGAAAAGGGCAGGAATTGAAGAAAATGCTATCTAGCTTGCAGGCAGATTTCATCTTTGAAACTTCTGAACAGGCCTGGGCCATGCTCTTTGTCTGTCTGAAAGTGGACAACATCAAGTCCTTCCTCAAAAAATGGAAAACCAGCAATGAATTTCAACGGACGGTCGTGCAATTGGTGAAAATTTATCAGCACCGCCAGACAGGACCAGTGACCAAGCAGATGGCCTACGAATACGGCAGGACACTGATTGAACTGGTCGAAAACCTGCGTCAGGCTCAGGGGCTCTCGGTTGATTTTGAAGAGATTGCTCAACTCGATAAGGACTTGATTATCCATGAACGACATGAGATTGTTGTGAATGGTGGCATGATTATGAAGAATCTAGCTATCAAGCCTGGTCCTCTCTTGGGTCAGGTCCTAAATGCAGTGGAGTATGAGATTGTCGAGGGGAATTTGGCCAACAGAGAAGAGGACATTATGGCTTTTGTAAAGGAGTTTTTAAGCAATGAGTGATTTTATCGTTGAAAATTTGACCAAGTCTGTCGGCGACAAGACCGTCTTTTCAAAGATTTCCTTTATCATCCACCCAGGCGACCGCATTGGGATTATAGGGGTCAATGGCACTGGTAAAACAACGCTTTTGGATGTGATTTCAGGCAAGCTTGGTTTCGATGGAGATATTTCACCCTTTACCAGTAAGAATGATTTTCAGATGGCCTATCTGACCCAGGAGCCTGATTTTGATGAGAGCAAGACCGTTCTGGACACGGTATTGTCATCCGATTTGCGAGAAATCCAGCTTATTCGCCAATACGAGCAGCTCATGGCAAATTATGACGATAAGAGTCAGGCTCAACTTGAAAAAGTCATGGCAGAGATGGATGCCCTCAATGCTTGGGAAATTGAAAGCCAAGTCAAGACGGTTCTGTCAAAATTAGGATTACAGGATGTGACCAGCAAGGTGGCGGATTTATCTGGCGGCCTGCGTCGCCGTGTACAGCTGGCTCAGGTTCTTCTGGGCAATGACGACCTCCTACTTTTGGATGAGCCGACCAACCACCTGGATATTGAGACCATTGAGTGGTTGACGACCTTTTTGAAAAACACCAAAAAGTCTGTCCTCTTTATCACCCATGACCGCTATTTCTTGGACAATATTGCCACACGCATCTTTGAATTGGACAAGGCCGGTTTGACCGAGTATCAGGGGAATTACCAGGACTATGTTCGATTAAAAGCGGAGCAGGACGAGCGGGATGCAGCTCTCCGTCACAAGAAAGAACAGCTCTATAAGCAGGAGTTGACCTGGATGCGGAGACAGCCCCAGGCTCGTGCCACCAAGCAACAAGCCCGTATCAATCGTTTCCATGACCTCAAGAACCAGGTTCATCAAGCTATTGATGACTCAAGTCTTGAAATCAATT
This sequence comes from Streptococcus sp. A34, assembly GCF_043674115.1. Lineage (NCBI taxonomy): Bacteria > Bacillati > Bacillota > Bacilli > Lactobacillales > Streptococcaceae > Streptococcus > Streptococcus sp. A34. The sequence goes on from NZ_JBIMJM010000042.1 coordinate 8,005, forward strand.
TTGAAACCAGCCGAATCGGTAAAAAGGTTATTCAGTTTGAGCAGGTCAGCTTTTCTTATCCTGGAAAGCCGATTTTACAGGATTTTAGCCTGCTAATCCAAAACAAGGACCGTATCGGCATCGTCGGTGATAATGGTAAGGGCAAATCCACCCTACTCAATCTGATTGCAGGCGACTTGCAGGCTGATGCAGGAAAGGTAGACATCGGAGAAACGGTTCGTATCGGTTATTTTTCTCAAGATATTCGTGGATTAGACGAGAGCAAGCGGGTCATCAATTTCTTGCAGGAAGTGGCAGAAGAAGCCAAGACTACATCGGGCATGGTGTCTATTGCTGAACTTTTGGAGCAGTTCCTCTTTCCGCGTAATACCCATGGTACACTGATTGAAAAATTGTCGGGTGGGGAGAAAAAGCGGCTCTATCTGCTGAAAATCCTTCTGGAACGGCCTAATGTCTTGCTTCTGGACGAGCCGACAAACGACTTAGACATAGCGACTTTGACAGTCTTGGAGCATTTCTTGCAAGGTTTTGCTGGTCCTGTCATTACCGTCAGCCACGATCGTTATTTCTTGGACAAGGTTGCTAATAAAATCCTTGCTTTTGAAGACGGTGGTATCCAGACCTTCTTTGGAAACTACACGGACTATCTGGATGAAAAGGCCTTTTTGGCTTCCAGCTCTGCTATTTCTTTGGAAAAACCAAAGGAGAAAATCGAGAAGGTCAGAGAGAACAAGAAGCGGATGTCCTATTTTGAGAAGCAGGAGTGGGCAACCATTGAGGATGAGATTGCTGGTTTGGAGGAGCGGATCGAAGCCATTGAGGCGGAAATGTTGACCTGTGGCAGTGATTTTACCAAATTGTCGGACCTGCAGAAGGAGCTGGACCAGAAAAATGAGCAGCTCTTGGAGAAGTACGAGCGCTTTGAGTATTTGAGTGAGATGGAGGGCTAGGATGAAAACTCTTATCATAGGCTACATGGCCCTTTACCTACTGGTCACATTGGTTTCAGCCCTTTATAGCTTTCTGAAAACCAAAAAGATGAACCTGCTGCGCCTGAGTTTGACATTTTTGGCAATGCTTGTGCTGGCAGTAACCCTTTATTTTTACAGTCAAAGCTACCATGCCTTCCAGATGATTGGTTTTGCCCTTGGTTTTACCTTTATTTCTACGCTTTTTCTCTTCAATGGGACCAAGGAAGGAACTAATTTTATAGCTGCTATGTTGCTGAGTGTTGGGCGCTTTGTTCTCCATATTCAATTTCTAGTTCTGCTTTATCTTTTTAGATAAATTGTCCGTACAAGTTGTTTGAAAGGGCTTTACGAAAAGGTTTGCATTGTGGTATAATAGAGAAAATGAAGTGAGGTAATGATTATGTCAAAGAAAATTATCGGTATTGACCTTGGCGGTACATCTGTCAAATTGGCTATTTTAACGACTGCTGGCGAAATCCAGGAAAAATGGTCCATCAAGACCAACATTTTGGATGAGGGCAGCCATATCGTTCCGGATATTATCGAGAGTATCAAAGATCATTTTGAGAGCCACAATCTGACCAAGGATGATTTCTTGGGAATTGGTATGGGTTCTCCTGGCGTGGTCGATAGCAAAGCTGGTACTGTGATTGGTGCCTATAACCTCAACTGGAAGACCTTGCAGCTGGTCCGTGAACAGTTTGAGACAGCACTTGGTTTGCCTTTCTTTATTGACAATGATGCCAACGTAGCAGCTCTGGGTGAGCAGTGGGTCGGTGCCGGCGAGAATAATCCTGACGTGGTCTTCATGACGCTGGGAACTGGTGTCGGTGGTGGCGTTGTTGCTGCTGGAAATCTGATTCGCGGATCACGCGGTGCAGGTGGCGAACTTGGCCATTTGACGGTTGATTTTGAAGATCCTATCATGTGTACATGTGGTAAGCCAGGTTGCCTGGAGACGGTTGCCTCAGCGACAGGTATTGTCAATTTGACTCGCCGCTATGCAGCTCAGTATGCTGGTGATTCTGAGTTGAAGAAACTCATTGATGATGGTCAAGATGTGACAGCTAAGGATGTCTTTGACTTAGCAAAAACAGGTGATGACCTAGCTCAGATTGTCTACCGCAACTTTGCTCGCTATCTAGGAACAGCTTGCTCCAACATTGCAGCGACGCTAAACCCAGCTTACATTGTCATCGGTGGTGGTGTATCAGCTGCAGGCGATTTCCTCTTGGACGGTGTTCGCAAGGTCTTTGAAGAGACAGTCTTCCCACCGATTAAGGAATCAACTAAGTTGGCTCTTGCAACACTTGGTAATGATGCCGGGGTTATTGGTGCAGCGTCATTGGTTTTGAAATAAGTAAATCAGGCAGAGGAAACTCTGTCTTTTTTAGAAGAAAGGTTCTAATATGGATTTTTAAAAAACAAGCTCAACAGCTAAAAAAAGATTTGCCAGCCCTATTTTTATCAATCAGGGACAGGGAGACCCCTCTTGTCGCTAAATTTTTTGCAGGCTTAACCTTAATCTACGCCTTGTCGCCCATTGATTTAGTGCCAGATTTTATCCCAGTTTTGGGCTGTTTGGATGACATTATTCTATTGCCCTTATTGGTGGCCTTGACCATTCGATTTATACTCAAGGAAATACTTGACAATCACCGATTGGCCGCTGAGGACCTTTGGAAAGATGGCAAACCCAAGAAGTGGTACTATGGTCTTCCAATCATTTTTCTATGGGCCTTGATTATCTACGTCCTAGTAAAAGTTTTTAAGTAGCCTATCCGCTGTCACAGTTTTTAATTGTTTTGTCTTTCAAAACAAATCAGAATCATATATAATGAAAATGTAGAAATATTGATATTGCAAATTATCGGAGAAGGCGTTCTTTATTCGTGGCTATAGATGGCTGAAAGGTTCGAGGAGGTCTATCATGTCAAAAGATCATATCGTCCGCTATCAAGGCTATGTGCTGGTTTTGGGATTTTTACTCTATGCGACAATCTTCTTTCCTGCCCTAAATTTTCAATGGTTTAATACATTTGGTGTGTTTTTTGTTGGAGCAGTAGTATTGCCTTGGGCCATCTACACCAAGCAGATTCCCCACATGCTTATCTGTCTCTTTCTGATCATTAGCCCATTTTTAACATTTTACATTGGATTGTTATCGATGCTCTTTGGTCCTTAAAAATTGGAGGTAAATCATGAAAAAATGGAATCTACACCAAGTTTCCCACTATCTACTTATAGCGGGGACCCTCTTTTGGTTATCAGGATTCTTTCTAGATAACTGGATTCGTCATTGGTTCTTCCCTTCTAGCTGGGGTTCTGTAGTTGTTTTTTACATCCTGCCACCGATTGGACTTGTAACGCTGATTTTGTCCTTCTTCACAAAGAAGGTGTGGCAGGCAGCTCTCTCCATTGCCTTTATCCTATCCTTTTTCATCACCATGTTCGTTGGTTACTTCTTGTTTGGTCCCTAAGAAAGGAGTAGCAGTATGCTAAAGAAAAGTTTGGATTTGTTTAGCTGTTTCATTATCGGCCTGGGATGTCTGATTTGGCTCAGTATATGGTTACCCATGGAAAATTGGTTTCATCTGGAAAAGTGGGCCTATACCGCATGTTTTAAAATTGTCCCCTTGCTGGGAATGGCTCTGCTACCAGTAGCTATCTATCATAAAAAGCCTAGACATACCATTATTGCCCTACTCTTCATCGTTTGCTATTTTCTGACCGCAACATTGGCCATGTATATGGGTAACACTTACCTCTTCACTCCATAGAACTCTAGCTTGCTTCTGGAATTTTTGGGTCAAAAAAAGTATAATAGTTGCATGACAAAAGCAGATATTATTTTTAAAGAAAACATTCGTAAGATTATGGAAGATGGCGTTTTTTCAGAAAATGCTCGTCCACGTTACAAGGATGGAAACATTGCCAACTCCAAGTATATTACTGGTTCCTTTGCTGAGTACGATTTGGCCAAGGGGGAGTTTCCCATTACCACACTAAGACCAATTCCGATTAAATCCGCCATTAAAGAAATTCTCTGGATTTATCAAGATCAGACCAATGACTTGTCTGTCTTGCAGGAAAAATACGGTGTCCAGTATTGGAATGACTGGGAAGTTGAAGGAACAGGCACAATCGGTGAACGCTATGGTGCAATTGTTAAAAAGCATGACATCATTTCAAAAATCCTCAAGCAATTGGAGGAAAATCCATGGAATCGCCGCAATGTGATTTCCCTTTGGGATTATGAAGCCTTTGACCAATCCGCTGGTCTCTTGCCATGTGCCTTTCAAACTATGTTTGACGTTCGGCGAGTAGATGGGGAGATTTATCTGGATGCAACTCTAACTCAACGGTCAAATGATATGTTGGTAGCCCATCATATCAACGCTATGCAGTATGTTGCATTACAAATGATGATTGCCAAGCATTTTGGTTGGAAGGTAGGGAAGTTTTTCTATTTCATCAACAATCTTCACATCTATGACAATCAGTTTGAACAGGCTGAAGAATTACTCCGTCGTACACCATCTGAAGTTGAGCCACGTTTGGTCTTGAACGTCCCAGACGGAACAAACTTTTTTGATATTAAAGCAGAAGATTTTGAGTTGGTGGACTACAATCCAGTTAAACCGCAGTTAAAATTCGATTTAGCAATTTAACTGGATTAGCAGTGAAGAACTTCGTTCTTTTACCTCGCTTCTTTATTTTTAGGCTCGGGCTGAAACAGTTCCCCGAACTGTTTCACTTCCAACCTTCAACAGTCTATACTCAGACTTTCGAAGCCAGTTAAACCGCAACTTAATTTCGACTTGGCGATTTAAGATGAGGGGGGGCTTTCCAGTCCCAACTAGATTCACATTCTATAAATCTTGGAATCTTCCCTATATCTGAGGAGTCGGTGATAGTTTCAACATGATAAAAATTTGCACTAGACCTACTTGGTAAGTGCATTTTTTATGTTTTTTTGATAGAATGATAGGACGGAAAGTGAGAGAAAATGACAAAGAAGATAGTTGCAATTTGGGCACAAGATGAAAATGGATTGATTGGAAAAGGGGATAGACTTCCATGGTATTTACCTGCAGACTGGGCTCATTTTAAAGAAACGACCACTGGTCATACTATGGTGATGGGACGTATAACCTTCGACGGCATGGGAAAACGTGCACTTCCAAATCGACATACCTTAGTATTGACCACCGATAAAAGCTATCAAGTGGAGAGTGACCGGGTCACAGTCCTACATGGTGTTGAAGAAGTTCTGGACTGGCACCACCAACAAGGAGGAACCTTGTTTGTCCTTGGTGGTGGGCAAATTTTTACTGCCTTTGCACCCTACATTGAAGAACTGATTGTAACAGATATTCAGGGGCAATTTGAAGGTGATAGTTTCTTCCCAGAAACTTTTCCAATGGAAGAATTCCAGCTACAAAGTGAACAGTTTCGTCCAAAAGATGAAGCCAACCCCGTTGATTTCATCATAAAAAACTATAAAAGAAGAGAGAAATAGGCATGGAGAGAAGTTTATTCGGTATCTTTACCGCATTCCTGTGCGCGATTTGTGTTTTATGCGCCCTTCAGGCTTTTCAGAAGAAACGGTATGGGCTGGCGATTTTATTTTTATTGAATGCTTTTACAAACTTAGTCAATAGCATTCACGCCGTCTATGGTGTTCTATTTAAATAAGGGGATGAAAGAGGAGAAATATGGCTGTTAAGCATACACACGAGTTAATTTATTGCTCATTTTGTGGAAAAAACCAAGAAGAAGTAAAAAAAATCATCGCAGGAAACAATGTCTTTATCTGTAATGAATGTGTGGAATTGGCCCAGGAAATTATCCGTGAGGAGTTGGCTGAGGAAGTATTGACAGACTTGGCTGATACGCCAAAACCACTGGAATTGCTCAATATTCTCAACCATTATGTTATCGGACAGGACCGTGCTAAACGTGCCTTGGCAGTAGCAGTTTACAACCACTATAAGCGCATCAATTTCCAGGATACGCGGGACGATGAGAATGATGTGGACTTGCAAAAATCCAATATTCTGATGATTGGTCCGACTGGTTCTGGTAAGACTTTCTTGGCCCAAACCTTGGCTAAAAGTCTCAATGTACCATTTGCCATTGCGGATGCGACAGCTCTGACTGAGGCAGGTTATGTCGGTGAGGACGTGGAAAATATCCTCCTCAAACTCTTGCAGGCAGCGGATTTCAATATTGACCGTGCAGAAAGAGGGATTATCTATGTGGATGAAATTGATAAAATTGCCAAAAAAGGTGAAAATGTGTCCATCACCCGCGATGTATCCGGCGAAGGGGTCCAGCAAGCTCTCTTGAAAATTATCGAGGGAACGGTTGCCAGCGTGCCACCTCAGGGCGGACGCAAACATCCAAACCAAGAGATGATTCACGTCGATACCAAGAACATTCTCTTTATCGTTGGCGGCGCCTTTGACGGTATTGAAGAAATTGTTAAACAGCGTCTGGGTGAGAAAATCATTGGTTTCGGTCAAAACAACCGTGCTATTGAAGAAAAAGATTCTTACATGCAGCACATTATCGCGGATGATATTCAGAAATTCGGTATCATTCCAGAATTGATTGGTCGCTTGCCTGTCTTTGCAGCTCTGGACCAATTGACTGAGGATGACCTGGTGCGTATCCTGACAGAGCCTCGAAATGCTCTTGTTAAGCAGTACCAGACCTTGCTTTCTTATGATGATGTCGAGTTGGAATTTGAAGAAGATGCTTTGCAGGAAATTGCCAAAAAAGCCATCGAGCGTAAAACTGGTGCACGTGGACTTCGTTCTATCATTGAAGAGACCATGTTGGATGTGATGTTTGAAGTGCCGAGTCAAGACGAGGTCAAGAAGGTTCGCGTGACAAAAGCAGCAGTAGACGGTGAAGGAAAACCTGAGCTAGAAACTGCCTAAAATTCGTCAGGAGGTGTCAATTGACCGCCTCCTTTTTCAGAGAAAGGGGAAAATATGGAAATCAATACCCATAATGCAGAGATTTTACTGAGTGCAGTTTCAAAGGCTCAGTACCCAGATGATGATATTCCAGAGATTGCCCTGGCTGGACGGTCCAATGTTGGAAAATCGTCCTTTATCAATACCTTGCTGGGGCGTAAAAACCTGGCTCGGACGTCAGGCAAACCTGGTAAAACCCAGCAACTGAATTTTTATAATATCGATGATAAAATCCGTTTTGTTGATGTGCCGGGCTACGGTTATGCCAAGGTTTCCAAGACTGAGCGCGCCAAGTGGGGTAAGATGATTGAGGAATATCTGACCAGTCGAGATAATCTCCGCGTGGTGGTTAGTCTGGTAGATATGCGTCATGAGCCATCCGCCGATGATGTTCAGATGTACGAATTTCTAAAATATTATGAAATCCCAGTCATTGTCGTTGCTACCAAAGCCGACAAAATTCCACGTGGCAAGTGGAACAAGCATGAATCCATTATCAAAAAGAAATTGGATTTTGATAAGAATGACCAGTTTGTCGTCTTTTCATCTGAAACTCGACATGGCTATGACCAGGCCTGGGACGCTATTCTGAGTGAAATCTAACAAAAAATCCCAAATTTCAAGTTGAAGTTAGCCACCCAAAAGAAATTCACTTGGCGACTTGTAGTCCAAGCATTTTTTAGGGTAG
>NZ_JBIMJM010000043.1:0-15531 GCF_043674115.1 Streptococcus sp. A34
TTAACAGCGTGATAGCGTGTTTCCAAGGTATGTGGTAAATAGCGAAGATTTTGTGATATACTAGTCATGAGAAGATTCCTTTTTTGGTGAGTGGTGGTACTCTTATCATATCAAGGAATCTTCTTTTTGACTTCTATAAGTCTCACATCAATTGTAACGCTACACATAAAAAATAGTCTCTCCTTGTTTGTTCATTGACAACTGAATAGACCAAGGTGGGACTTTCTTATTTGTCGAGCAGTTTAGCTTGATTCGCCATGATATGAGCGAACAAAATCAGCTATAAAATAGAATGGTATTCTATCTGCCAAGACACAAATTAAGGATAATGATACTTCTGCACGTTCGGGCTGCCAGCGATAAAGGCCAGCGGGTGTAACTCCCATGAATGACCTAACCAGTCATTCCCGCTGAGGTCATTATTTTAAATTTTAAGGAATAATATAGTATGACAAAAATAATAATAGGTGAGGACACATCGCAGGTTGTCATTGAAGGCTACAAAGTAACGGTAAAGGTTACCGATAAGCCATTGAGCCTAACGGATATTTTAGATGATTTACTTGGTAGAAAGTTAGAAAAAATATAAACTTTTAGCGGACAAGTAACAGTAAATTATGTAAAATAGAATAGTAGAACTTCAATCCTTGATTGATCCGCACCTAATATTCGATTAAGGAGAAGACAATGACACAAACCTGTATTTATTTACGCCTATCACGAGACGATGGAGATAATATTGAAAGTAACTCCATTGTCAATCAGCGTTCACTTTTACGAGACTATGCCCAAAAGCATGACCTTATCATCTTAGAAGAATTTGTAGATGATGGTATTAGTGGCCTAACCTTTAATCGTCCGGATTTCAACCGTATGATGACGATGGTTAATGAGAAAAGGATAGATACTATTATCGTCAAAGACCTGTCTCGGTTTGGGCGAGACTATATTGAGACTGGGAAGTATATTCAAAGGATTTTCCCTTCTATTGGTGTTAGGTTTATCTCGGTCAATGATCATTATGATAGTTTGACTGCTGATACCAATGAAACACATCTTGTCCTGCCGATTAAAAGCCTTATCAATGATAGCTACTGTCGGGATATTTCTATGAAAGTCCGTAGCACACAGAAGGCTAAGCGTCAGAACGGAGAATTTATAGGAGCTTTTGCCCCTTACGGTTATCGTAAAGACGATAACGTGAGGAACCACCTAGTAGTGGATGAGAGTGCTCGTTCAATCATTGAAAAAATCTTTACACTCAAGTTAGAAGGATATTCTTCCAATAGGATTGCCACTTATCTCAATAAAGCTGGCATTGCAACCCCACTCCAATATAAGAAATCTTGTCACGAAAATTTCAAGGGATTTTATGGTAATTCTAATCAGTGGAATGCCAAAATGGTTAATCGTATTCTGGTCAATAGAGTTTATACAGGGACTTTAGAACAGGGAAAACATACGAAACTGAATTACAAATCGAAACAGTCTCTAAAGGTTAGTCCAGATGACTGGGTGCGGGTAGAGAACACACACGAAGGTATTGTATCTGAAAGCACCTTTGAGATTGCCAATAGCTTATTACTTAGAGATGTCAAAAATGGAAAAGGGCAGCCTTCTTTATTTACAGGATTACTCTTTTGTAAAGACTGTCAATCTCAGATGATACAGCGAAAAGTCCGTTACAAGAAAATAGAGACCATTCAGTACATCTGTAGTACATACAACAAGGGAAAAGGTTGTAGTCGTCATTCTATTAAGGACGACAGCCTACTGGAAGTCATTTCAACCTTGATAGCTCAACACCTGGAGTGGAAGTCCTATCTGATTGAACGTATCCCTCATTATCTTTCACAAGAACCTTTTCTTGAAATTGACTTTACAGGACTTGTGACCGAACGAAAGAAGTATGAGCTATTAATCCAATCCCTGTATATGGACCTAGATGATGGTCTTATCAATGAGTTGGAGTATCAGGAATTTCAGAGACATTATCGCCAAAAGCTGAAGCAGGTTGAAGAAACCATTGCTCTTAAAAAAGAATTAGCTCAGGAACTCTATCATAAACTCCAAGATAGGGAAGCTTGGTTGAAGCAATTAAGTGAGTTGAGAGACACAGACTGCTTAAACCGCTTGACATTGGTTTCCCTCTTAGATCGGATTAATATTGGAGAAGACCACGAGATTACGCTGGTCTTTCATGATATAAAAGAGATGGATATTCTCCAACAGTTTTCTCAATCGGAAACGGAGGCGGTTTGATGGCTCGCACGAAGAATCGCTATCGTACAGAAGAAACAAAGACTACTCAGGTTACAATCTATCGAACTGGTATTTACATTAGATTATCTAAGGAAAGAACAGAAACTTGGAGAAATAAATCACAGTCATTAGAGACACAAGAAAGCTTAGCGAGAACATTCGCCAAAGATAAGGGCTTAATGGTTGTCAAGGCATATACTGATTATGAGTATTCAGGCACGAAGTTTAACCGCCCTGCCTTTCAAGAAATGATGGAGGACATTAAAAAAGGTCATATCAATTGTATTCTGATTCGTGACTTATCACGCCTGGGTAGAGATTATATCGAAATGGGTCGTCTTATTGATAAAGTTTTCCCCTTCTTGGGTGTTCGTTTCATCTCTATCAATGATAACCTTGATACCCTTAACGGACTTGAAGAAAAGAAGTCGTTTGAGGTAGAAATTAAGAATTTGGTTAACGACCTTTATTCTAAAGATATTTCAAAGAAAGTGACTGCGAGTCATATTTATCATGCTAGCCGTGGCTACTATATTGGAAGTTTTGCTCCGTATGGGTATCAGTTGGACAAACAAGAGCATGGTGTCAAACTGATGATAGACCCTCTTGTAAAGCCGATTTTAAGAATAGCTTTCGACATTTTAGTTCAGGGAAAATCCATTAGTAAAGTAACGGCATATCTCAATAAAGCTAGAGTTGCAGTTCCAACCGTATATAGGCGAACTGGACAACTATATCGTAGTGAAGATGATCGAACAGAGTGGAGAAATTCGACTATCCTTCGTTTAATCCAAAGTCCTGTTTATCAGGGACATCTTGTGCAGCGTAAATCCAATAAAACTCTTACGGAGACGGATTATATTCGATTTGAATACGCTCATGAAGCTTATATCACTCGAGAAGAATATGATAAAATCGTTACCTATCTTCACAGCAGACGGAGTATTAAAAAAAGGCTACAGCCGAAGAGGCCTAATCGATACAAGGGATTGATTTACGCTCAAGGAAATTCTAAGCAAATGTATCGCTATTGTCGTCACTTTTCAAATCAGAAATCTGACTATGATTATTATTACTTCACGGACCATGTCTATGACCCTCAAATATCTGAAAAACAGACAGTTTATATTAGTGAGATAGCTTTAGATAGAATAATCTCAGAGTTGCTTCAAGCAGAAATCGAACGTTTAGGAATAGCTGAGCAGCTACTGTCTAAGTTGAAAACAAAAAAAGATGATTGTATTAAGGTTTATTATAGGCAAGTAAGGCAACACCAACAAGCTATCTTGCGATTACTAGAAGAAATAAGTGACTTATATGCTTCATATAGTTTGGTACGGACTGAAAAAGCAACCTATCTCACTCAAAAATCTGAAAAGGAAGCTCAAATTGAGACACTTTCGCAGGAAATAAGACATTGTGAGGTGGCTATTGGGCAACTGGAAGAAGAACATCAGAAGCAGATAAGTTGGGTAAAATCGCTAACTCAATGCCAAGGAACAGAGACTCTAACCTCGGAACTATTACAGGCAATTATCGAACGCATCGAAGTTGACGTAAATAAACAAGTAACGATTACTTTTCGCTGTCAGCTGGGAGGTGCAGTCAATGTCTAAAGTAGCTTTATATCTTAGATTATCTGTCGATGAGGCTGGAACGGATGAGAGTATTTCCATTGTCAATCAAAGATACTTGCTTCATCATTATCTAGATAATTCATCTGACTTTCAAAACTTTCAGCGAGAAGAATTTGTGGATGACGGTTTCTCAGGGACAACCGTCAATCGTCCTGCTTTTCAACGATTGATGACAAAGGTAAAATCTGGCGAGATTCGTCATGTTATTGTTAAAGACCTCTCACGATTTATGCGTGATTATCTGGAGTTAGGAAACTACCTGGAAAATATATTCCCCTTTCTAGGAGTGAGGTTCATTGCTCTAAATGACCAATATGATAGCCTGACATCAGAGAATAATGGTGTTGAGATTGACGTTCCCTTTAAGAATTTGCTTAATGAATTTTATGCTAAGGATGTTTCTGAAAAGATCAAGAGTGCGATGAACAGCATGAAACGCTCGGGCAAAAACATGAGCTGGTTGCCGCCGTTTGGTTATCTCAAGGATCCAGAGGACCGTTTCAAGATTATTATTGACGAGACAGTTGCACCAATTGTTCGACGGATTTTCGCCTTGTACCTTGATGGTAATAGTTACCAAACAATTGCTCGACTCCTGAATGAAGAACAAGTCATTACTCCAGCAGAACGAAAGATGCAAATCAGTCAGGCACGTTACGCAAAGTCACTCCGTTTAACAACTGAGCAAAAACGAAATGTTTGGAGTAGCACTACCGTTGGTCAAATTTTAAAGAATGAAGCCTATAAGGGAACTTATCTTTTTAATACTCGGACGTATGTAAGGGGGAAGCATGTTTTCAGACCAAAATCAGAGTGGGAGCGGATTGAGAACAATCACGAAGCGATTATTTCATCAGAACTATTTGAACAAGTTGCTCGATTAAAAGCTAAGAAGGTTATCCAGAAAAAACACTATCATACTCCGAAAATTCCTAGCATTTTAACAGGACTGATTCGTTGTGAGCATTGTGACCATTCTTTGATTGGTTCATATAATCATCAAGGTTATCAGTATTTTTCCTGTCGCTATTGTAAAGGACAGGGAGAAAAAATGAAGTCATGCCGAGCAGACAAGATTGAGCAAGCAATCAAGGAGAAACTTGGGTATGAGGAGGATAAGTCCCGCCCAAAAGCTTCTAAGACTAGAGTTCTTAGAGAGATTGAGCGATTAAAGAGACAAAAACTATCCTTTTTCCAAGACTACAAGGATAGCCTGATGACTAGGGAAGATTACATTACTAAGAAAATGGTAATAGACAAAACTGTTAGGAATTTAGAAGAACAGCTGAAAGAAGTTAATACATTTCAGTTGTTGAGTAATGATAGGTTAACAAAAGAAATAGTTAGCACTCACATTGAAAAAGTAGTTGTTGACTGCCTCGGATTTTTTACAGTTATCTATAAATAGTTGAAGAGGAGACTTGAATCGTATCAAGTCTCTTTCTTGATAGGTTGATTTGTGATACAATTAGTGTGAAATCTAGTAAATAAATAGTGTCAGTTACTTGACATAAGAGGGTCACATTGAGGAAAATGAGCCATTTTATGATTCGGTCGTCCGTGAGGTCTATGAAGAAACCGGTCTGACAATTCAGAATGCCCAGCTGGTTGGGACCAAGCACTGGCCTGATAAGGAGGGGCATCGTTACATTGTCTTTCTCTACAAGGCGACAGCATTTACCGGTCAACTCCTCTCGACGGAAGAAGGAGAAGTCCGTTGGGTTAAAAAATCGGATTTACCCCAAATGGATTTGGCCTATGACTTGCTGGAAATTCTCAAGGTCATGGATGATCCAAATCTGTCTGAATTTTTCTATACAAGGAAAGACCAGGATGGAGAATGGGATAGGAATTATAGATAGGAGCAAAGTTGAACAAGGATGTTCGGCTTTTTTTCCTGTCATTTTCATGTTAATCATTGAATATTTTCTTGAATAGGAATATAATAATAGTTAGTGATAATTGCAATAAAGGAGGAGAGTAATGTATAAGATACTACTAGCCCATGTTGGTAACTATAAGCGACCCTCGATTTTGGCATTCTTGGCGATGACGATTGAAGTGCTGTTCGAGCTATCCATTCCCTTTTTGATGGCGGCGATTATCGACCAAGGGATCAATCGGAGCGACAGGAGCTGGGAAAACGACTATTACCAATCTCATCAATCGTTTCTACGAGATTCAGTCAGGCATGATTACCTACGACGGAATTGATATTCGCTTGATTGATAAGGCTTCTCTGAGAAAATCCCTGGGCATCGTCTTGCAGGATACCCACCTCTTTACAGGGACCATTGCGGAAAATATCGCCCATGGTAATGAAGCTGCCAGTCGAGATGAGATACTGGCTGCGGCAAAATTATCTAATGTTGACCGCTTTGTCAAACATTTGGAAAATGGCTACGACGCCCAGATTAGCAGTGATGGGGCTGGCTTGTCAAATGGTCAACGTCAGCTGATTGCTATTGCCAGGGCAGCCCTAGCCAATGCTCCGGTCCTGATTTTAGATGAGGCGACTTCCTCTATCGACTCCTTGACCGAGAAAATGGTCCAAGAAGGTATGGATAAGCTCATGCAGGGCCGAACCGTCTTTGTCATAGCCCGCCGCTTGTCGACGATTGTCAACTCTGATGTCATTATGGTTATGGACCATGGCCGCATTGTCGAACGTGGTAACCACGCAGAGCTCATGAAGAAAAAAGGCGTCTACTACAGACTGTATACAGGCGGCTTAGAAATTGATTAAAAACTGATAACTGGAACACTCTGGCAACAGGGTGTTTTTTCAACATTTTTCATTTTTTCAAGAAAATGTATAAAAATTCGGATTTTATGGTTGACAATTGCATAATTATGGTATAAAATAGCATAAACATACGAAATGTATGGTATAAAAATAGTGTCTATTGCATAAAAAGGAGATTATCATGAAATTAAAAAAAGTTTATACATTTGCGACAGTTTGCTTTGCTAGTTTGGCTTTGGCTGCATGTGGTTCATCAAACAGCGACCAAACCACACTTGAAAAAATCGAAGACAAGGGGACCCTGGTCGTTGCCCTCAACCCAGAATTCCCGCCCTTTGAATACAAGCAATTGATTGACGGTAAGGACACCATCGTAGGGGCAGATATCGAGTTGGCCAAGGCCATCGGTGAAGAATTGGGCGTGGAAGTAGAGTTCTCACCAATGAGCTTCTCTAACGTATTGGCAAGTGTCCAAAAAGGTACGGCGGACGTTGGTATTTCAGGGATTTCTGCCACAGAAGAACGCGCCAAAACCTACGACTTCTCAGAAGCCTACTACCAGTCGGTCAACAAGATGATTGTCAAAAAGGATGACGCAGCTAAATACAGCAAGGCTGAAGATTTCGCATCAGTAACCATCGGTACCCAGAAAGGTTCTATCCAAGAATCCGTTGCCAAGGAGGCTTTTGCTGACTCATCCATCCTCAGTCTAGAGAAGAACGGCGACCTGATCCAGCAATTAAAATCTGGCCAATTGGACGGTGTAATCTTTGAAGAACCGATTGCTAAGGCTTATGTGGGTAGCAACCCAGACCTGCAAATTGTGGACATGGACATTGAGACAACCATTTCGGACTCTTATGCTGTTGCCATGCCAAAAGGAAGCGCAGAGCTGAAAGCTAAGATTGACAAGGTCGTAAAAGAGCTGGTTGAGTCAGGCAAGATATCAGACTTTGTCGAAGAAGCTTACCAACAGTCAATCAGTAAATAAAGAATAAATATTCAAAGCACTCCCGTTGACAAATGAATAAAAATGCCATATAATAGGTCATGTTGTTTCAGAATATCTGAAAACATAAGCAATAAAGAAGGAAATTATCATGAAATTTAATAAAATTTTAACTCTTGCGGCAACTGTTGTAGCTGGTCTTACCTTGGCAGCTTGTTCATCGTCAACGACGGAGTCAAGCAAGTCAACTTTGGATGCTATCAAGGAAAAAGGTACCTTGGTCGCAGCTACTAGCCCAGACTATGCACCTTTTGAATTCCAAGCACTTGTAGACGGCAAAAACGAAGTCGTTGGTGCGGACATCATGTTGGCACAGAAAATTGCTGATGAATTGGGCGTAAAATTGGAAATCTCTCCAATGAACTTTGACAACGTCTTGACCAGCGTGCAAAATGGCAAGGCAGATATCGCCATTGCGGGTATTTCTTACTCAGAAGAACGTGCGAAAACATTTGATTTCTCTGAAGAATATTACCTGATTTCAGATGTTCTCTTGGTCAACAAGGACAAGGCAGATCAGATTAAAGATACCGATGCTCTTGCAGGTCTTAACTTGGCCGTTCAAAAAGGTTCTACACAAGAAACGTATGCTAAAGAAAACTTGAGCAGTGCTAAGATTGTTTCTCTCACTTTGATGGGCGAAGCGGTCAACGAATTGAAGGCTGGTAAGGTTGATGCAGTCTTAATGGACTCGCCAGTGGCAGCAGGTTATGTTTCACAAAATGCTGACTTGGCCATCGCCAAAGCTGAGTTCCCAACCATTGATGAAAATTCAAAAGTCATTGCTCTTCCAAAAGGCAGCGCAGACCTCAAAGCAGAAATCGACAAGGTTATCGCTGATGTCAAAGCCAAAGGTGAATTTGACGCCTTCCTTGAGAAAGCAGCAACTTACACAGCAGTTGAATAGAATACATAGGTCAGTCATCTAAACAGTGGCTGGCTTTTTTGTGTGGAATTTTTCCTCAAATGCACAGAAAAAAATCTTGCACCAAAGGCACAAGATTTTATCGCTATTTCACTCGCTCCAGATAGAAGGACGTCAACCTTGGAACAGTAATCTTGGCTCCATTTTCATCCGGATAAAGGCTGAAGGATTCCATTGGAATGGCATTGGATGAGAAGACCAGTTTGTATTCAGAATCTGTTGGTAGGGCTAGGTGCACATCGAAGACCTCCTGATCATTGAAGTTATGAACAGTTAGAATTTCCTGGTCATCACTCTTGCGGACAAAGGCGTAGACGCTGGCCTCTTCATCGATTGTTATCCAATCAAAGCCCTTGTCATAGGCTTGATGGTCGTATTTCCAAAAGGCATCATTGTCCCGATAGAAGTTAGACAGGGTTTTCATCATCTGGTAGAAGGACTCGTGGTTTGGATAAAGGCGCAATCCCCAGTCCATTTCTGTATATTCATGCCATTCGCGGATGTGGCCCCATTCATTACCCATGAAGAGGAGTTTTTTACCAGGATGGGCATAGTAGAAGCTGTAGTAAACACGGGCCAGGTGGAATTTATCTTCAAAATCCCCGTTCATCTTATCAATGATAGAGTGTTTCCCATGGACAACCTCGTCGTGGGACAGGGGTAGGAGGTAGTGCTCGTTTTGATTGTAATACATGCCAAAGGTGATTTCCTTGGAATGGTATTTACGATAAACAGACGGACGCTCGACAAATTTCAGGGTATCATTCATCCAGCCCAAGTCCCATTTGAGGTCAAAGCCAATACCGCCGTCTTCCAGTGCATGGGTGACTTTTGGATAGCTTGAGGAATCCTCGGCAATCATGAGAACGCCCTTGTAATCGGTGTGAACCATGGCATTGACCCGCTTGATAAAGTCAATTGCGGCATGGTTGATTTTGTTCTCTTCGGTTTCTCCGCGCCAATAGAGGAGGTAGGAAAGGGCATCGACCCGAATGCCGTCAAAATGGAAGTTGTCTAGCCAGTATTTAAGGTTAGAGAGGAGGAAGGACCGCGTAATGCCCTTGCCCAGGTCAAAGTTGGCCGTACCCCACTGTCTATTTTCACGGTCATTTTCATGGAAATACTCATAGAGCCAGGATCCGTCAAACTGATAGAGACCATGGGCATCCTTACAGAAGTGGAGGGGAACCCAGTCCAAAATAACCCCAATCCCAGCCTGGTGACACTGGTCTACCAGGTATTTTAATTCATCAGGCTTGCCATAGCGGCTGGTCGGACTGTAATAGCCAGTGACCTGATAGCCCCAAGAGGCATCCAGAGGATGCTCGGTGATGGGCATCAGCTCGATGTGGGTGAATTTGTTTTCCTTGACATAGTCAATCAAGAGAGGGGCGATTTCCTTATAGGAATAGAAGGATTCAAGTGGGGCGCCAGCCTGGTTTTGATTGACAACCTTTTGTTTCCAAGAACCCAGATGAACCTCGTAAATAGACACAGGTTCTTCCTTGAAATCGTAAGAAACCCGGTCATACATCCAGATATCGTCCTTAAACTTGTAGCGACTGTTATAGGTCGTGGAGGCAGTATTGGGCCGGACCTGGCTGAAAAAGGCATAGGGGTCTGCCTTATAAATTTCCCGACCGTCATGGCTGATAATCAGGTACTTGTAGTCTTCCAGTGATTTCAAATCAGGCACATAGAGCTCAAAGACCCCGTCAATTTCCCGATTCATGGGATGACTGCGATCCCAGTTATTGAAATCACCAACTAAAAAGATTTCTCTTGCATTTGGAGCATAGACACGAAATTGGGTGCCAAGAATTTTATTACGCTCCTTGATGATATGAGCCCCCATTTTCTCATAGAGTGTGGTGTGCTCACCGGAATTCATATAGTATAAATCCAAATCAGTAAATTCTGTCATAACAATCTCCCTTGTGGAAAAGGAGTGGACCTTGGTCGCACTCCCCTTCAGTTTGTTGTCAAATCTTACCTAGCCACTAATTTCACGGTAGAGCCAGATATATTTCTCAGCTGAAGAGGTCCAGCTGAAGTCTTCTTCCATGGCTTGCTTGACCATGGCATTCCAGTCTTCTGGTCGGTCGTAGTAGGTCTGTAGGGCCAGGTCATAGACCTGTTTCATACTGTAGGCATCACGGCCGCCGAAGCTAAAGCCAGTTCCTTGAGCTGTTTCGATGTGGTATGGCTTGACGGTGTCCACCAATCCCCCTGTCTCACGGACAAGTGGCAGGGTCCCATAGTGCATGGAAATCAGCTGGCTAATACCACAGGGCTCAAACATGGATGGCATGAGGAAGAGGTCACTTGCTGCATAAATTTGGTGGGCAAGCGGTTCATTGTAGCCACGGTAGAAGGCAAATTTTTCAGGATAGGCATGCTTGAAGTGGTTGAAGGCATTTTCAACGTCTGCTTCACCATTACCCAAGATGACAAATTGCACATGGGCTTGAAGAAGATGGCCGAGCACCTCAGTTAAGAGGTAGAAGCCTTTCTGCCATGTCAGGCGAGATACGATACCTACCATGATGACATTCTCGTCCTGCGGCAAGCCAAATTGAGCCTGGAGGGTAAGTTTATTGGCCTTTTTATCAGCAAGAGTAGCAAATGAATAATTTTTCACCAAGTATGGGTCTGTCTGGCTATTCCAGCTATCGTAGTCGATGCCGTTGACAATGCCTGTCAAATCATACTTGCGCAGTTCCAAGACATGTTGCATATTCTCACCAAATTCTTCGGTAAGGATTTCTCTGGCGTAGGTATCAGAAACAGTCGTTACTTTGTCAGCGTAGAGTATACCTAGCTTCATAAAGCTGATACATTCGTCGTGGAAACGTGCAATACCATCCAGATAGTAGCTGTAGTCCATCCCCAGGGCAGACCAGAGGGCTTGCTTGTTGAAAATCCCTTGGAAAGCCAGGTTATGAATGGTAAAGACATGCTTGATATTACGGAATTCCTCCCGGTAGCTGTAGAAGGTCCGGCAGAGGAAGGGCATGACCGCCGCATGCCAGTCGTGGGAATGAATGACATCTGGGAAGAAGTTGAGAGCCTCAAGCAGACGGCAGGTCGCATGCTGGAAGAACCCAAACCGCATGGCGTCATCATCGTAGCCATAGAGCTCGTCACGCTCAAAGAAATCACGATGTTCAATGAAGTAGAAGGTCACACCATCGACGACCTGGCTGTAGACATTGGCCATGGACTGGATATCGCCTGCTCGCACATCGTAGCTGGATACATAATCAAAATCAGCATGGTTGTTGATGGCGATTTTCCTGTAAAGTGGCAGCACAACCCGAACATCCATCCCCTGTTTGACCAATTCTTTTGGCAGAGAGCCGATCACATCAGCCAAGCCGCCAGTTTTGATGAATGGAAGTCCCTCAGATGCTACAAAGAGTACAGATTTTTTTGTCATGTTTACTCCTAGATGATTTGATGTGCCTTGATATAGGCTGGATTACTTGCAGTTCCTTTAATATCCGTAGAATGAACAATCTTAGTCGCCTTATCGATAATGGCATTTTCAATAGTGACACCGTTGCGCACCGTTACACCATTTAAGATAATGGAGTTCTTAATGGTCACCCCGTCCTCGATAATGACATCCCGGTCAATAATAGAATTTTCAACCTGACCATTGATATTGGCACCGTTGGCAATCAGGCATCGTTTGACATCTGCCAGTGGTCCGTAAAGAGTAGGAGATGAATCGCTGGTCTGGGTATGGATAGGCCAATCATTTTTGAAGAGCAATTTGCGCGTGTCACGCTGCAAGAGGTCCAGCTGGGTATTGAAATAGCTATCAATGCTGTTGATGCAGGCAACGAAGTCACGGTGGGCGTAGCCACGGATGACATACTGGTCAGCCACATCGCGCAGGATATCCTTGAGCCAGTAGAGCGAGGAAACCTTGTTGGCACGGCGGATGAGCTCGATAAAGGTGGTCCGCTTCATGATGTAGGCTTCAAGTGAAACAGGACGATTCTTGTATTTACCGTGGTTTTCTTCAAAGGCCACGACCCGCTTGTCATCATCGAATTTCAAGGTTTGGCATCCGATAAAATTCTCCTTGGCGTCCATAACATTTTTGTAGAGAACGGTGATGTCAGCTCCAGTTTCCTGATGCTCTGCCATGACCTTTGTGAAATCTTGGCTGTAGAGGAAGTAAGATGGCGCAATCAGCACATATTCCTTGGTCGAACTTTCGATATAATGAAGGTTTTCTGAAAAGGCATTGATGTCATGCTGGTAGACAGAATTGGGGTCGGTCACGCCGTTCAAGAGACGGAGCGAACCACGCTTACTGTTAATGTTGTAGTGCTTACCAGTTCCGACGTGCTGGATGGTTGAGCGCATCTTGGCAGGCATGTAGACCTGAAATTCCGTAATGCCAGAGTTGGACATATTGGACAAGACAAAGTCAATCAAGCGGTAGCGGCCAAGGAAACCAAAGGCTTGCACACCACGGTGGTCCATGACATTGCCGAAGTGCACATTATTCCCTTCAATATTTACAATTCCTAGAGTATTTCTTAACATAATCGACCTTTCTTACTTGTTCACATTCTTATCAATCAAGAGGATATTGTCTGGTTCGCCAGCCAATTTGACACCGTCCGCAATCTTGACATTTTCAGCCACGATGACATAGTCCAATTCAACGCCCTCACCGATGATAGCACCAGGTAGGAGGACAGAATTTTTGACAACAGCATCGACATTAACTTGCACATCATTTGAGATAACAGAGTGCTCGATGGCACCATCAATAATGGCTCCCTTGTCGATATAGGCAGACTTGACAGAGGCAGTAGCACTGATAACTTGAGCAGGAGAGCCCTTGTCTTCAGAGTAGATTCTCCATGAACGGTCAGACAGGTCTAGCTCATCCGCATGGTCAATCAGGTCCATGTTAGATTCCCAGAGACTATTAACCGTACCCACGTCCTTCCAGTAGCCACGGAATGGGTGAGCAATCAGAGTGCGACCGTCTGCCAGGTATTTTGGAATGATATCGTGGCCGAAGTCGTGTGATGAGGTTTCTGATTTGTCGTCTTCCAGGAGGTATTTCTTGAGCGTTTTCCATGTAAAAATATAGATACCCATTGAGGCAAGATTGCTCTTAGGATTGGCTGGTTTTTCCTCAAATTCCTCGATGCGGTACTCATCATCCGTATTCATGATACCAAAGCGTGACGCTTCCTTGATAGGTACTTCGATAACCGCGATAGTCGCATCAGCCTTCTTAGAAATGTGGGTATCCAAGAGCTTGTCGTAGTTCATCTTGTAGATGTGGTCACCAGACAGGATGAGGACATACTCAGGCTCATTCAAATCAATGAAGTCGATATTTTGAGTGATGGCGTCAGCCGTGCCCTTATAGAGACCAAAACCTTCGATTTTCTCACTTGGTGGCAGGACAAAAATACCAGAACCTTGGACATCCAACCCCCAACGCTGTGATTGGGCAACGTATGAGTTGAGCAAGACCGGTTCGTACTGGGTCAAGACACCGACAATATCGATACCAGAGTTGGCACAGTTACTGAGAGGGAAATCGATGATGCGGTATTTTCCACCGAAGGCAACGGCAGGTTTGGCCACCTTTTTTGTTAAACCTTCAAGACGGGTTCCCCGTCCACCTGCAAGTATCATAGCTAACATTTTATTTTGAGCCATCTCATCACTCCTTAAAATTTATTATAGAAGTATTATAGCATAAAGAACAAAAAAATGAAAGCGGTTCCCGTGATTTTGTTGAAATATTTCCAACATCACTTTCAACTGCTTTCATGATAGCATTATAACATATATTGATAGAAGAAATCTACTTAAATATGTCATTATTTTTTATCGAATTTTACTTCATCCAGGAGATAGGCAATGAATTTTTCCCCCATGTCGGATAGGACAGCTTTCTCATGTTTGATGTAGATGAGTTCGATTTCATCGTCATAATCCAGCGGGATGGAGACGATATTGTCCCCGTTTAGGTTGGAGTTCAAGATACCAGTCGCAACCGTATAGCCGTTTAGCCCAATCAGGAGATTGAAGAGGGTGGCCCTATCGGATACGACGATGGATTTCTTGTGGTGGACTTGGGAGAGAATTTCCTCGGCAAAGTAGAAGGAATTGTGAATCCCTTGTTCATAGCTGAGGTAGGGATAGTCGGCTAGGTCGTCCAGGCTAATACTTTTCTTTTGTGCCAGTGGATTGGTCTTGCTGACGAAAACATGAGGCTTGGCAGTGAAAAGATGCGTATGGGAGAGCCTGTGGTCATCCAGCAACTTGAGCAGGACTTCACGGTTGTAGTTATTAAGGAAGAGGACGCCGATTTCTGAGCGGAAATTATTGACGTCATCGATGATTTCCCAGGTCCGGGTTTCCCGCAGGAAGAGCTCGTAGTCTTCCATTTCAGTCTCCTTGAGCAGGGAGACAAAGGCATTGACCACAAAGGCGTAGTGCTGGGAGGATACGCTGAAGAGTTGGCGCTTGGCGTTGGGATTTTTATAGCGGTCTTCCAGCAGCTCGGTCTGCTCGACAATCTGGCGGGCATAGGATAGAAACTCAATCCCGTCCTTGGTCAGGGTAATGCCTTTGGGATTACGGAAAAAAATCTTGATATTGAGCTCTTTTTCCAGGTCGCGGATAGCATTGGACAGGCTTGGTTGGGTAATGAAAAGCTGTTTTGCAGCCTCGTTCATACTCCCTGTTTCTGCGATTTTTATAACATAATATAATTGTTGTATTCTCATAGCTCTATTGTATCATGAAATAGGAAAGAAATGAAGAAAAGTCCATTTTTGAGGGTGGGAAATCAGCGGAACTTATGAAATTATTGAATGCTTTTATTTCTACCATTTGTCAAGTCCATCAAGGTATTTGACGAAAAATATTTTGAGTCTCGTAATCCAAATATGGAAATTAT
>NZ_JBIMJM010000044.1:0-14890 GCF_043674115.1 Streptococcus sp. A34
TGAGTGGTGGTACTCTTATCATATCAAGGAATCTTCTTTTTGACTTCTATAAGTCTCACATCAATTGTAACGCTACATATGTTTAATGATATTAAGACGAATAATGATTGACAAATATTCTTAAAATGTTATCATAGATAAAATAAATTTCAAACAAAAGAGAAAAGAGGAAACCATCCATGTCAAATTGGGAAACTAAATTTTTGAAAAAAGGCTTTACATTTGATGATGTCTTGCTCATTCCGGCTGAGAGCCATGTCTTGCCACACGATATTGACTTAAAGACACAGTTAGCTCCGAATTTGACCCTCAATCTTCCTATCATTTCAGCAGCTATGGATACGGTAACCGACAGCAAAATGGCGATTGCTATGGCGCGTGCAGGTGGTCTGGGTGTCATCCACAAGAATATGTCCATTGCAGAGCAGGCAGATGAAGTGCGTAAGGTAAAACGTTCTGAAAATGGGGTTATTATTGATCCTTTCTTCTTAACACCAGAGCATACAATTGCAGAGGCTGAAAAATTGATGGCGACTTACCGTATTTCAGGTGTACCGATTGTTGAAACCCTGGAAAATCGCAAACTGGTGGGTATTATTACCAACCGTGATATGCGTTTTATTACCGATTACTCAAAGCCGATTTCTAGCAATATGACCAGCGATGGTTTGGTAACTGCTCCTGTTGGAACGGATTTGGAAACTGCTGAGGCGATTCTCCACCAACACCGTATTGAAAAATTGCCATTGGTGGATGAAAATGGTCGTTTGTCAGGCTTGATTACGATTAAAGACATTGAAAAAGTGATTGAATTTCCAAATGCTGCCAAGGATGAATTTGGTCGTCTCTTGGTAGCTGGTGCGGTCGGTGTCACTTCTGATACTTTTGAACGTGCGGAGGCTCTCTTTGAAGCTGGTGCAGATGCCATTGTTATTGACACAGCTCATGGGCATTCTGCTGGTGTTCTCCGTAAGATTGCGGAAATTCGTGCCCACTTCCCAGACCGTACTTTGATTGCAGGTAATATTGCTACAGCTGAGGGAGCTCGTGCCCTTTACGAGGCTGGTGTGGATGTTGTCAAGGTGGGTATTGGACCTGGTTCTATCTGTACCACTCGTGTTATTGCGGGTGTTGGTGTACCACAGGTTACTGCTATTTACGATGCTGCTGGCGTTGCGCGTGAGTATGGTAAGACCATCATTGCGGACGGTGGTATCAAGTATTCAGGTGATATTGTTAAGGCCTTGGCTGCTGGTGGTCATGCGGTTATGTTGGGGTCAATGTTTGCAGGAACAGATGAAGCACCGGGGGAAACAGAAATCTTCCAAGGACGTAAATTCAAGACCTACCGCGGTATGGGCTCTATCGCAGCCATGAAACAAGGTTCTAAGGATCGTTATTTCCAAGCTTCTGTCAATGAGGCAAACAAGCTGGTTCCAGAAGGTATTGAAGGTCGTGTCGCTTATAAAGGTTCTGTTGCAGATATGATTTTCCAAATGGTCGGTGGTCTCCGCTCAGGTATGGGTTATGTCGGAGCAGGCAACCTGACAGAATTACGTGAAAATGCTCAATTTATTGAAATGTCAGGCGCTGGTTTGAAAGAAAGTCACCCACACGACGTTCAAATTACAAACGAAGCACCAAACTATTCCGTACAATAATTGACAAAACTGTAAATAAAAAAGAAAGACTTGTAAACGATGTTTACAAGTCTTCTTTTACAGTTCCCTTGGAAATATGGAATATTTTTAGACTTTCTGGGAGTTGATGGAGATGGTCTAGCGAAGTTGTCGTGATAAAGGTTTGAATTTTATCTGTGATGGTTTCCAGTAATTTGACTTGACGGCTATTGTCCAATTCACTCATCACATCGTCGAGCAGTAAAATCGGATATTCTCGCGTAATTTCTTTCATGAGCTCAATCTCAGCCAGTTTAAGAGAGAGAACGAGGCTACGATGTTGACCTTGGCTACCATAATGGGCATTCATACCATTGATGAAGAAAGCAATATCGTCTCTGTGAGGTCCCACTCCAGTATTTTTTTTGAACAAATCTCGTTTCCGACTTTTTTCTAATTCTGTCAAGAAATCGTCAACCAGGTTGACAGAGTCTGTCAACGAAACAGATGATAGGTAGTCAATCCGAAGTTCTTCTCTTTGACCAGAAATTTCGGCTACTTTTCGGCTACCAAATTCCTCTAATTTTTTGAGGAAATCAATCCGATGCTGGATAACACGACTACCGTAATCAGCTAGTTGATAGTCTAGTACGCTGAGAAAATCCATGTCAACTTTTTCGGTTGATTTTAGATAGGTATTTCGCTGTTTGAGAACGTGATTGTAGTTGGACAAGTCTGATAGGTAGACGGGTTTTATTTGCCCCAACTCAACGTCAATAAATTTTCGGCGGAGGGCAGGTGCTCCTTTGATGAGCTGTAAATCTTCCGGTGCAAAGAGAACAACGTTCAAGTGCCCGATATAGTTGGACAATTTGGCTTGTTTAAGGTGATTAACCTTGGTCACCCGCCCCTTGTCTGTCAAGTTGATGTCAAGTGGAAGTTTACCGCTAGTCCGGTGGAGTAAACCTTGAATGGATAACTCTTTTTCTTCAAATTGAAGTAAATCCTTATCTGAACGAGTTCGGTGACTGCGTGTCAAAGCTAGAAAATAAATAGACTCTAAAATGTTGGTCTTACCCTGTGCATTCTGTCCCAAAAAGACATTGAGCCCTTGATGGAACTCAATATCTAATTGGTCATAATTGCGAAAGTGGCGTAGTTGTAATTTTTCTAACCACATCTTAGGTACCTGGGAAACGGACAGGTTTCCTGTCAACCTTCTTTACAGATTTCTTGACAGGAGGAGCTTGTTTCTTCTGCTTTTTGTTTTCTTGGTTGAGTTTTTTTACTATAGCAGCAACACGAGCTTTTTCAGCTTGCTCTTCTTGGTGCTGTAGAATTTCTTCCTGACTTGGAGCCACAAGGTTGATGTCAATGCCGTGGTCCGGTAGACTGATTTTGTCACCGACACGGATTTTCTTACCTCGTCTTTTTTCATCCTCTCCATTAAACAGGATGGTATTCTCTTCTAAAAAGCCCTTGATAGCCCCGCCGGAATGCACAATTCCAGTTGTTTTGAGCAGAGCTTGTAGGGTAATGTAGTCGTCGAATAATTTAAATTCCATAAGTCACCTCGTTACAGAATATTATAACACAATTTGGTATAATGGAAGGTACAATGTTTTGAAAGAGGCAAAGTATGAAATTACAAGAAGGTGTTGAGCTTCATTTTATTGAATCAGATAAATTCACGACCAATCGAATTCGTGTGCGGTTTGCGGCGGAGATGAGTGAACAGACGGTTGCCGGACGTGTATTGGTGGCGAATTTGCTAGAAATGGGCAATCAAGATTATCCTAGTGCCCAACGCTTGCGGATGCGTTTGGCAGAACTCTACGGAGCTCATTTTTCAACTTCTGTATCAAAGAGAGGACGAGTTCATTTTGTGGATTTGACGATTTCCTACATCAACCCTCACTATTTGCCTGAACAAGAGGATATTACCGGTGAGATTATTGATTTTCTTGAGGCCTGTCTCTTCAAACCTTTGAAGAACGGCAGTGCCTTTAAGGAAGATGTCTTTGCAGTTGAGAAAAATAATCTACTTAGTTTTTTAGAAACTGAGGTGGAGGACAATTTTTATCATGCGGATGTTGAGATGAGTAAACTTTATTATGAGGATGAGGCAGTTCAAATTCCCCGTGTTGGACGGATTGATTTGGTTGAGCAGGTAACGGCGGAGACGGCCTTCAAAACCTATAGTAACATGCTGCGCTTGGATAAGATTGATATTTTCGTTCTCGGTCAGGTAGACCAGGCTTTGGTGCAAGAAAAGTTTTCATCTTTCAGTTTTAAATACCGTAACCCCAAGTTGGAATTAGAATACCAGCAAGCTTATTCTAAGGTTACTAGGGAGAGAGTTGAGCGAAAAGAGGCTCGTCAATCGATTTTAGAACTAGCTTACCATTTACAGGTGGTTTACAATGATGTAAACTATCCAGCCTTATTGGTTTTCAATGGTTTACTGGGTGCTTTTTACCATTCAAAATTATTTATGAATGTGCGGGAAAAAGAAAGTTTGGCCTATACGATTGGCAGTCAGATTTCAATCTTTTCAGGGATGTTGAAGATTTATGCCGGTATCAACAGACAAGATAAACTCAAGGCTATCAAGTTGATTAGACAGCAAGTTATGGCTCTTAAGCAAGGGAAGTTTTCAGAGGATGACCTAAATTTGACAAAAAATATGCTGGTTCATTCTGCAACTCTGGCTCAGGATAGGCAAAATAATTTACTGGAACAAGTTTACAATCAGGTCACCATGGGTCAAAGGAATGTGACATTGGAAGAGTGGATTGAGGCTGTAAACAAGGTATCTAGAGAGGACATTTTACGAGTTGGTCAGCTGGTGCGTTTACAGGCTGTTTACTTCATGGAGGGCATTAAAGAATGAGAATTAGAAGAAAAAAGTACCCCTACATGAAGGAAGTACTCTATTATGCGACAGTTGACAATGGGTTGACAGTTACCTTTCTTCCCAAAACAGATTTTAAGGAAACCTATGGTATCTTGACCACAGAATTTGGTGCCCTCCATACTCATTTTAAAAAGAAGGGACAGGAATTTTCCTATCCTGAAGGGATTGCTCATTTTCTGGAGCATAAATTATTCGAGACTGCTGATGAAGATGATGTGATGAATTTGTTTGCGGATTTGGGGGCTAGTGCCAATGCCTATACTAGCTTGAGGCAGACTAGCTACCTCTTTTCAACAACGGAAAATGTTTTGGAATGTCTGGCCTTGCTCCAGCAGTTTGTCCGTGAGCCACATTTTACGGCTGAAAATGTGTCCAAGGAGCAGGGGATTATTGGTCAAGAGATTGAGATGTATCAGGATGATGCGGACTACCGTCTCTATACAGGTATATTGTCGTCCCTTTATCCAGAAACAGCCCTGGCTCACGATATCGCTGGCACGATTGAATCTATCAAGGCTATCACTGCTGAGGATTTATATGAAAATTTTGAGGCTTTTTATCATCCTTCAAAGATGAGCCTGTTTGTCATTGGGAATTTTGATGTTAAGAAGGTCTGGAAACAGGTAAAAACTTTCCAGCTCGCCCAGAATGATACAGAGATTGAGCTGATTGAGCATTTGCCGGTTAAAAAGTTGGATATTTTGAAAAATCGGACTGAGTATTTTGAAGTGGCCAGCCCTAAATTGGCATTAGGTCTGCGAGGCAACGATTCCATTTCTCTTGCTAACTTACCATCCTATCGAATCAGCCTGCAACTTTTGTTTGCCATGCTTTTTGGTTGGACATCACAGCGTTACCAGACCTTGTATGATCAGGGGAAAATTGATTCGTCCTTCCATTTCCAGGTTGAGGTAACACCAGACTATCATCATGTTATTTTTTCAGCGGATACCAAGGAACCAATCAGTTTATCAGCCAGCTTGCGCAAGGCTGTCAGCCGTTTCGCCAAGGATCCGGATGTTTCGGAGGAACACTTGGCCCTGCTGAAGAAGGAAATGTACGGAGATTTTATTCGTAGTCTCAATTCTTTGGAATTTACGGCCAGCCATTTTGTAGCCAATAGTTTGGAGGGGGCAAGTATTTTCGATCTTCCTCAGTTGATAGAATCTATCGGTCTGCAGGATGTCTTGGAAGTGGGTCAAGCCTTTATTGAGAACTGTGATATGACAGATTATATGATTTTTCCGAAATAATTAGCAACTTATCATCGAAATTTCATGAGTTTTTTGTTAAAATATTATATTGAAAATTATTGTAAGTGAGAGGAAACTATGATCCAGAAAAGTATAGGAGAGGTATTGCGGTCTGCCCGAGAGAGTCGCGGTTGGAATTTTGTAGAAATTCAGCGATTGACGGGAATTCAAGCTAAGTACTTACAGGCCTTAGAATTTAATAACTTTGATGTCATACCAGACCCATCCTATACGCGTTCTTTCTTGAAAAAATATGCGGAAGTACTAGACCTAGATGGTGATGTCCTGGTAGATGCTTTTATGACAAATAGTTTGGTCATCTATCATGAGGATGGGCAGGAAGAAGAGCATGCTTCAGAATTAAAACGAAGCTATAAGGTTAGAAAGAAGAAGCCGTCGATTTTACCATTGGTTTACCTGTTACTAGCTGCGACCTCTATCTTTATCTTGTTGACCTATGTCGTATTGAATAGAGTTCAGAATCAAGAACGAAAAGAGTTGGCTCCGTCGACTGTCCAGGTGGTTTCAGAGAGTTCCCCAGCATCGACAGAGGAAGCAAGTGATACATCTTCTACAAGTACAGATGAATCCTCTAGTTCATCTAGTCAAGAGGAGTTGGCTTCAGGGACTTTAACGACCTCGGGTGGTGGCTCAGAGTTGACGGTCGTCCTTTCTGAACACGCGGGTCCAGTTGAGGTGGAACTTTCCGTGACAGATGCTACTAGCTGGGTCAGTCTATCTGATACAGAAATTGCGGGTGGATTTGTTCTATCTCCAGAAACCAATACAGTCACGGCGACTATTCCAGAAGGCATAAACGCCGCTAATCTGGTTTTAGGTGTGACAGAGGGTGTCTCTATCAAAATTGCTGGCAATAGTTTGGATACGTCAGCCATCACAGCTGATCCTGGAGTTATCTATTTAACGGTTGAATAATATGAAAAAAATGAAAAAAGAAAACATACCCAACGCCTTGACGGTAGGACGGATACTGGTGATTCCGATTTTTATCCTACTCTTGACCGTCTGGAAAGATGCACTGAGCCATTATTTGGCTGCGATTATTTTTGCCTTGGCTAGTGTGACAGACTATTTGGATGGCTATCTGGCCCGTAAATGGCAGGTTGTGACCAACTTCGGAAAATTTGCCGATCCCATGGCTGATAAGATTTTAGTTATGACGGCCTTCATCATGCTGGTGGAGCTTGGTTTTGCCGCTGCCTGGGTGGTGGCTATTATCATCTGTCGTGAGTTGGCCGTGACAGGCCTTCGCCTATTGTTGGTAGAAAATGGTGGTACTGTGCTAGCTGCGGCTATGCCAGGTAAAATCAAGACCTTCTCACAGATGTTTGCCATTATTTTTCTCCTATTGCACTGGAATTTGCTCGGTCAAATCACGCTCTATATCGCACTCTTTTTCACCCTCTACTCAGGCTATGATTATTTCAAGGGTGCGTCTTATTTATTTAAAGATACATTCAAATGACAGATATTATCCAAGTAAAGCATCTCAAGTATAAATACGAAGAAGAAGCTGAAAATTATACCTTAAACGACGTGACGTTTCACGTGAAACAGGGGGAATGGTTGTCCATTATCGGCCACAATGGTTCAGGAAAGTCAACGACGGTTCGTCTGATTGATGGTCTTTTGGAGGCTGAGTCTGGAGATATTTTTATCGATGGAGATAAGCTGACTGTTGACAATGTTTGGGACAAGCGTCGCTTGATTGGTATGGTTTTCCAAAATCCAGATAATCAATTCGTCGGGGCAACGGTTGAGGACGATGTGGCCTTTGGTTTGGAAAACCAAGGCATCCCCTTGGCTGAAATGCGTCAGCGCGTCCAGGAGACGCTTGAATTGGTTGGAATGGCTGATTTCAAGATTAGAGAACCAGCTCGTCTATCTGGCGGTCAGAAACAACGTGTTGCCATTGCTGGTGTGGTTGCCTTGCGTCCAAAGATTATTATTTTGGACGAGGCGACCTCCATGCTGGATCCAGAGGGGCGCCTGGACTTGATTCAGATTGTTAAAGATATTAAGGATCAGCATGGCATGACGGTTATCTCCATTACCCATGACCTGGATGAGGTAGCGCTTAGCGATCGGGTTATTGTTATGAAAAATGGTCAAGTAGAGTCGATTTCGACACCAGCTGACTTGTTTATGCGGGACGATTTGGCTGATTTGGACTTGGCCCAGCCCTTTACGGCAGAATTGGCCCAGTCCTTGCGTCAGGCTGGACTAGCTGTTCCACTCCGCTATTTTACAGAGGAAGAATTAGAGGAAACTGTATGGGAATTCATCTCCAAGAAGTAAGCTATACCTATCAGGCCGGCACTCCTTTTGAGGGGCGGGCGCTTTTTGGTGTTGATTTGGAGATTGTGGACGGGTCCTATACGGCATTGATTGGTCATACTGGATCCGGGAAGTCGACGATTTTACAGCTTTTGAATGGTCTTAATGTACCGACAGAAGGCAGTGTGGTCATCGATGATGTGGTTATCACGGGCACATCTCAAAATAAGGATATCAAGCAGGTGCGTAAGAAAGTCGGCTTGGTCTTTCAGTTTCCAGAAAGCCAGGTCTTTGATGAGACTGTCTTGCAGGATGTGGCATTCGGTCCGCAGAATTTTGGTGTTTCTAAGGAAGAGGCTGAGAAGATTGCGCGTGAAAAATTGGCTCTGGTTGGTATTTCAGAGGAAGTCTATGACCGCAGTCCCTTTGATTTGTCTGGAGGTCAGATGCGCCGTGTAGCCATTGCGGGCATCCTGGCTATGGAACCGTCTGTTTTAGTTCTGGATGAGCCGACTGCTGGTTTGGATCCGGCTGGTCGTCAAGAGCTGATGGATATTTTCAAGAAACTCCATGCGAATGGGATGACCATTGTCTTGGTGACGCATCTGATGGATGACGTGGCTAATTATGCTGATTTTGTCTACATCATGGAAAAGGGCAAGCTGGTTCGTTCTGGCAAGCCGATTGATGTTTTCCAAGAGGTTGATTTTTTGGAATCGATCCAGCTGGGTGTTCCCAAAATCACCAAGTTTGCTGCCAATCTGGAGCGCAGGGGCTTTGTTTTTGAGCGCTTGCCTATTACGATTGAGGAATTTACAAGGATGGTGACGCATGGATAAGTTAATTTTAGGTCGCTACATTCCTGGTGACTCGCTGTTGCATCGCCTAGACCCTCGAAGTAAGCTCTTGGCCATGTTTGCCTTTCTGTTAATTATTTTCTGGGCCAATAATCTGGTAACCAATGCGCTGTTGATTGCCTTTGTTCTCGGTTTGATTTTGCTCTCTCGCATTCGCTTGTCCTTTTTCATCAATGGTGTCAAGCCCATGATTGGGATTATCCTGTTTACCACTTTCTTCCAGATTTTCTTTACACCAGGAACAAGGGTTTTGTGGGAATTCTGGATTTTCAAATTGTCGGTGGAAGGTTTGCAACAGGCGGCAGTGATTTTTGTGCGCTTTGTCCTGATTATCTTCTTTTCAACTCTCCTAACTCTGACAACAACACCACTTAGTTTGGCAGATGGTATTGAGGCGGGGCTTGCTCCTCTCAAGAAAATCAAGGTGCCAGTTCATGAAATTGGGCTTATGTTGTCCATGAGTTTGCGTTTTGTGCCGACCTTGATGGATGACACGACTCGGATTATGAACGCTCAGCGGGCGCGTGGTGTTGATTTCAATGAAGGAAATATCATTCAAAAGGTTAAGTCCGTTATCCCTATTTTGATACCGCTTTTTGCATCTAGTTTTAAGCGAGCAGATGCCCTGGCGACAGCTATGGAGGCTCGAGGTTATCAGGGGGGCGATGGCCGGACCAAGTATAGGGTACTGGATTGGAAGTTGGCAGATAGCCTAGCAATTCTGGCTATGATTTGTTTGGGATTGCTCTTATATTTTTTGAAAACCCCTTAAAAAACACGAACAATTGTGTTTTTTAGTAAAAAACAAACAATGCTGTAATATTTGTAATGGAATTATAAAACAAAAGTAATAATCAAGTTGTAAGATAGTTTCAGTCATATGAAAGGAAACTATATATTTTATGACATTTACAAAAAAATTGAAAAATGTAATTATCGGAGTAGCGACCGCCCTCGTAGCACTTACAGCTGGCGTTGCTATCGCTGATACCTACCATTCTGAATTTAGCATTGCTGATTTTGTTGACCAATCTACCAATTCTTCAGCTGTTGCAGCCAAAGAGGATACGATAAAGAAAACATATGAATCCAAGGAAGAGAAAAAGGTTTCTGATGTAAAAAAAGAAGAAAAGAAGCCAGAGAGTACTGAGGAAAGTACGACGACTGAAGCTTCCAAAGCGGAAGAAGTTGCTCCAGCTACAGAAACAAGTCAAGTAGCTAGCCCTGAGACAACCCCAGAAGTACAACAGCCCGTTGTTCAAGTTGCTCAACCTGAATATCAACAAGTACAGGTGCAACAAGTTGCTACTGAAGCTGTCCAAGCCCAACCTGTAGTTCAGGTTCAAGCAGCCCAGCCAGTTGTTACTGCAGGTGTCGGTGAAGCAGCTGCCAAAGAATTTATTGCTCAAAAAGAGTCTGGTGGCAGCTATACAGCTCAAAACGGTATCTACTATGGTCGTTACCAGCTCACAAGTTCTTACCTAAATGGTGATTTTTCACCTGAAAACCAGGAGCGTGTAGCAGACAACTATGTATTGCAACGTTACGGTTCATGGGAAAATGCCTACCAGTTCTGGATTGCCAATGGTTGGTATTAAGCTAACCAGAGGCCTGTATGAGATATTCGAGGATGAGATAGTTAGGACAGGCGATTGCTTGTCCATTTTTTTGTAAAAAAGGGTAAAAATATAAAAATTCTGCAACAAAATGCTTGACAACCGATATATATATATATATAATGGAGTTATATCTATAGGAATATAGGTAAATGAGATTATACTATTTCTGACAAAATAGGGGAAGGAATCATTATGTCAAATAATACAATCAAGTTTTCACTTAGAAAAACTTCAATCGGTTTGTTGTCACTAGCAGCAATTGCTGTTGCAGGTACAGCAACTGTATCTGCAGCTGAAGTTGAGGTTGCTAACGTTACAGCGCATGGTACCGGTGTAACAGCTGATCCAATTCCAACGTTTGATTTGAATACAGGTGAATTGACAGCTAAAGGTTCAAGCGTATTGAATTCTGACTACAAACCAGCTTTGGATCCAAGCACAGTTGATATCCACGTTCATGGAGAAGGAACTACTACAGAGGTCTCAGAAGTTAAACTTGCTTTTGAAAATGGCGAACCATATGTTTATGCTACAGGTACTGGTGTAACAGCTTCTGCAGAACTACCAGCTTTGGACCCAAGCACAGTTGATATTCAAGTAAATGGTGAAGGCGTTACTGCACCAGCTTTGGAAGAAGCTAAAGTAGCCTTGGATGAGAATGGTTTGTATCTTACAAATGTACCAACTGAAGCACCAACAGCAGAAGCACTTCCAACAGTTCAAATTGGTGGTAAAGACGGTGACTATTACCTTTATACAAACGGTGAAGGTACGACAGCTGCAGAATTGCCAACAATCGATCCTTCAACGATTGAAGGAGCAATCGAAACAGCTAAAGGTGAGAGTGTAAAAGCTCCAGTACTTCCATCAATCGACCCAGCTAGCCTTGTTGCTCCAGCACCAGCAGTAGTTACTCCAGCACCAGCAGCAGTTACTCCAGCACCAGCAGCGGTTGCTCCAGCACCAGCAGCGGTTGCTCCAGCACCAGCAGCAGTTACTCCAGCACCAGCAGCGGTAACTTCAGCACCAGCAGCAGTAGCTTCAGAACCAGTTGCTAAAACTACTTCTACTACTGCAGCAACACTCCCAAATACTGGTCAAACAAATAGTCTTGTGTATTTGCTTCCAGCATTGGGTCTCCTTGGTGCAGCAGCAGTTGTAGCTAAGAAAAAAGAAATCTAATCACATCCTATTAAGAGAGGCAGAATTTGCCTCTTTTTTCGTTTATATGACTTTCAGCTCTTAGGCTTTATCGGCTGAAAGATAGAACAGAACGTAAGCATTCAAAGTGTAAGCTGGTATTTGAGAAACGAGTTATGGTTAGAGTTATCGTGAATTTGAAGCAAGAAAACTTTACAAATAGGTGGAATTTGCTTATAATGTTGAAAAATTAAGGAAGAAAGTGGCACATGAATTTACAAAAACGGATTTTTCGTCTTAATATGCTGATGTTAGGGATTTCTCTGCTTGCCATGTTGGTCATCAGTGTCTTTGTTGTCAATAACATCTATCTGAATCGGAGTAGTTTATTGTCCACAAGCCAGAAAACAGCGATGAGCCAAACCAGCATTGAAGAATTTTCGGGAACAGATTATGTGGATCTAGCAGAGAAACTAGCAAGTGGAGGGGCTCAGCTCTATGTGGAGAGTGATGGCTTTATTTTGTTTTCCAATATCCAGGAAGATGTAGAGGAAGTCACGGCTGTTGCAATTAGCGAGACCACCCATTTAACCTACATTGATGAGGAAATTGTAATCAGTAGGCAGTTGGAAACACAGGGGCAAACAGTCTCCCTCTATGCGGTAATTGAAGATACGGAAGACCAACAAGACGCTAGGGAATTTCAGACCTTCTTGTTACAAATTGCGGTAATGGGTGGCTCTGGTATTGCAGTCATTTTGACCTTGAATTTGATGGTTACCAAACGCATCCTTCAGGCCATTATGAAACCGATGGATGAACTCCACAAGGGGGTTGAGCGGATTCGCAAGGGAAATTACCAGGAAAATCTAGATTATAGCGGTGATCGAGAATTTGAAGAATTGACAGAAGGTTTCAACCAAATGCAGACAAGCTTGTTGGAGGCTCAGGAGAAAAATCGCCTGTATGAACAGAATCGGACCCAAATGGTGGCGGATATATCCCATGATTTACGGACACCTCTCACATCGATTAAAGGCTATGCCAAGGGAATTTTAGACGGAGTTGCTAACACAGAAGAAAAACGGCAGAATTACCTGACCATTATCTATCAGAAATCATTGGTCATGGAGAAATTGCTGGAAAAATTGTTTGTTTTTTCTCAACTAGAGACTGACAAATTGCCATTTGATACAGTAGAAGTCAACTTGAGGGAGGTGTTCGAAGCCTACATCAGTGAGAAGAAGGCAGAATTGGTAGATGAAGCGATTGATTTTCGCCTACAAGTAACAGAGGAATTACCTGTTGAATTGGACCCAGTCCAATTTAGACGGATTTTGGATAACTTGGTAGACAATGCGCGAAAATATGCTACTGCTAACCCGCTTTTGTTGACCATTTCAGGCTCTACTGAAGGAAATCAAGTGGTTTGGACTTTTGCTGATAACGGCCAAGGCGTTTCGAAGGACCATCTTGACAAACTTTTTACGGAATTTTACCGTGTAGATCAGGCCCGTCAGCAAGTGGATGGACATGGTCTAGGACTCTCAATTGTAAACAATATTGTGCATCGTCTGGGTGGCACAATCGTGGTTGAAAATAAGGCTGGGTTGATCTTTACCATTCATCTGCCTAAGAAAGGATAAGAAATGACACGGATATTGATTGCTGAAGATGATATCGAAATTGCACAGCTTGAGCGAGATTATTTGGAAATGCAGGGCTATCAAGTTGATGTCGTAACAGATGGTGCCCTAGTTGAAGAGCAGATTCGAACAGAAACCTATAATATTTTACTTTTAGATGTCATGCTCCCTAACAAAACTGGCTATGATATTTGCCGCGACCTCCGTAACCAAGTGGATTTTCCTATTCTGATGGTGACGTCCAAACAAGAAACTATGGATGTCGTTCGGGGCTTAGGCTTAGGAGCGGATGACTATATCAGTAAACCTTTTGATCCCATGGAGTTGGTTGCGCGTGTGAAGGCCCACCTGACCCGCTACCAACGCCTGCAACCTACCAAAGAGGAGAAGGAACTTCGGATTGGTGACTTGGTGATCTATTTGGAGAGTTGGAAGGTGGAAAAAGCAGGGCAGCCGATCAAGTTGCCCAATAGGGAGTTTGAATTACTGGTTCACCTCGCCCAACATCCCAACAGGGTCTTTTCAAAAGATCAACTCTTCGAGACAATCTGGGGCTATGACTATGTAGGCGATAGTGCAACAGTAACGGTCCATATCAATCGACTGAGGGATAAGCTGGGGGCAGATTTGATTGAAACGGTTTGGGGAGCCGGTTACCGACTCAATGCATAAATTCTTTCGAATTTGTTTAGAAATTGTTTAGAAACTTTACCTAAAGTGTTGAGAATTGTCCTCTATAATAGACTTATCAGCAAAGAGCTGAAGAAAATCGTAAAAAAGAGGAAACACAAATGGAAAACCAAAACGAAAACAAGCAAATTATCGAGCAAGAAGTGCAAACGGAAGAAAAAGCATCTCTCCTAACCAGTTTAAAAACAAAAGTAAGTAAGATGAGTAAAAAATCAATCATCTTGCTTTCAGCAGGGGCTCTACTCTTGGTAACAGGTGGATTTGTCGCAGCTGAAATATATGAAAATCGTTTGGAAGCTTTAGAAACTCAAGTTGAACAGAGCCTTGGTCTATCAGACGATGATGATAATCAAGTCACCACAGCTCAGTCAGTTGTTGCAAGCTCTAGCTCAACAGCATCAAGTAGTACAACAGCAGCAGCTTCTTCAACAACTACAACAGCGATCACAGCTGAGCAAGTTGCAGCAGGTTACGGCATTACTCTGGTAGATAGTTCAGAGCTAGATGGAACTTATACAGCTACGGTCGGAAATGATACGTATACCTTGACCATCAAAGGCAATCAGGGTAGCCTGGTTGAAGTTGACAATGATGGGGAACAAGATAGTGAATTGGTCATTCTGGATCTTGAGAAGAAAATCGCCTACATTGATGGCGAAGCAGATACCTATAGTTTAAGTGGATCAACCTTGACCTTGACAGAAGTTGACACCAACGACACGATCTTGGATAAAATCAGCTTTACAAAACAATAAGAAAAGGACCGTAGAGGTCCTTCAGATTGAAGACAAACACTTAAGAGGCGTTTGTCTTTTTCTGTTTATTGGTCTGATAGTCGGTCTTTTTGCCAG
>NZ_JBIMJM010000045.1:0-13132 GCF_043674115.1 Streptococcus sp. A34
TCCTCCAGTTTGTTTTTTATAACAGTATACTGGAGGAAGGAGTGATTGGATAGATACCTTGTTATTGGGCGGTTACATCCTATCTAGCAACCATTAAAATTCAAAAAGCGAACAAGTTAGTATTCTGATAGTCAGAAAATCTAATCTTGATCGCTTTTTATTCTATATATGATTGAGACAGGCTCTTTTTCAGCCGAGGTTTGCCAATAATTATAAATTTATAATCTCTTCTTCTGGAATTCCGTAGTCTTCTAGCATCTGCAACATCTTCTCGAAGCCCAGTTGAAAATGTTCCAAGACATGTCCGTCGGAGCCCAGAGAATAGCGGTGGCAACCTAGTTCTTTGACCAATTGAAGAGCGTAACGGTACAGTTCTTCGTGGTGATAGAGGTAGATGCTCTTGGCATTGAGTTCAAAGGCTAAATCATGCGCTATCATTTTCTTGAAAATGCGGATGAGCTGAGGCTCAAAAGTCTCTAGTTCTTGAACAGTCACATCAAAGAGGCGGAAACCGTAGTCAAAATGCGCCAAGACGTCAGCTGGAACCCGTCCGACGGCATATTCCAAGCGGTCCAAATAATCGGTCATGACCGCCATCTTGTCCATATCTGCCACTTCTTCGTCTAGATAATCGTTAACTCCGTTGTGATGGACGGATAATAATTTGAGGTCGAAGTCTTTGTCTGCTAAGTAGGCTAGAATATCGGTTTCCCGCGGTTGGAAATAGCCGATTTCAATGCCTTTCTTGATGCGCTTACCATAGTCTTCATTAAGCACAGCAATTTCTTGGGAATAGGCCTCATAATCAGGAATATCATCCTGCTTGCTATAGGGATTGGACAAATCAAAATGCTCCGTCGTCACGATTTCGCCGCTGTAATGCTCAAGATAATCTTGAAATCGCACCTTGGAATCGTAGGAGTGGTGGGTATGCAGGTGATTGTCTCTCATGGTAATTCTCCTTTCTTTCTATTGTAACAAAATCGCTTTTGAGCGACAAGTTCGGAAATCAAGGGAAATGGAATAAAAAAATCTGATAATTCTTGCAATTTATCAAAAATTTGGTAAAATAGTACAAAATATAAAGCGATGAGAGAAACAATCCCAGACCATTCTTCAGAGAGTATCTAGTTGCTGAAAGGATACATCGGTTTGGGCACACATTCTTGAGTGCAATTGCCAACGGTGTTGAACCTAGTAGTGATTGACGTCTGTCTACGTTACGGACTGAAGTCTTTGACTTCCTGAGGGATATACGGCGACGTATGTCTGAATGAAGGTGGAACCACGTGTAAGCGTCCTGAAACAAGGATCTTGCGCGTGTTTTTTTTTATCGTTTGAGAGGTAATGACATGGAAATAAAAGGGCTTAGAAAGATTACACCTTATGTGGCTGGAGCGCAACCACAGGTGGCCAATATGATTAAACTCAATACCAACGAGAATGCCTATGGACCAAGTCCAGCGGTAGTTGCGGCTTTGGCTGACTTTGATGCGACCAACCTGCGTCGTTATTCGAGTCTGGATCAGGCAGAACTTCGTCAGGCCTTGGCTGATCAATACGGTTTGGAGGCAGACCAATTTGTCATTGGCAATGGTTCGGATGACATCTTGTCTATGGCTTTTCTGTCCTTCTTTCAAACGGAGCAACCGATTTTGTTTCCAGATTTGACCTACGGCTTTTACAAGGTCTGGGCTGATTTGTATCAGGTGCCTTTTAAAGAGATACCGCTGGCGGAGGATTTTAGCTGGCGAGTGGCAGATTATCAGAGAGAATGTGGGGGAGTGATTTTGACCAATCCCAATGCTCCGACGGGATGCTTCCAGTCTCTGGGCGATATTGAGGAGGTTCTGAAGGCTAATCCGCAGGTCGTTGTCATCGTTGATGAGGCTTATGTCAATTTCGGCGGGCAGACAGCTATTCCGCTTTTGGACAAATACCCCAATCTCTTCATTACGCGGACCTTCTCCAAGGATGCATCACTAGCGGGTTTGCGTGTCGGATACGGCATAGGTTCCAAGGAGCTGATAGGTGTTATTCAAGCGGTGCGCAATGCCATCAATCCTTACAATGTGGATGCCATTTCGGAAGCTTTGGCTTTGGCTGCGGTCAAGGATTGGGCCTATTATGAAGAAACCTGCCGGAAGATTATGGCAACGCGCGATTGGTTTGCGGAAGAATTGACCAGACTTGGCTTTGACGTTTTGCCGTCAGCAACCAATTTCCTCCTAGTGCGACCATCTCGTGTTAGTGCGGGAGAACTGTTCAAGCACTTGGAAGAGGAGCAGATTTATGTCCGGTATTTTCCAAACCAAGAACGCATAAAAGATAGACTACGCATCTCCATCGGCACACAAGAGGAGATGGAGCAGGTCTTAGCAAGGATAAAGGAAGGGTGCCTATGAACAATCGAACATTGCCACAAGGACTGCACGACAAGCTTTTCAAACGCGCCCGTGCTACTTATGAAATTGAACGGACGGTCAGTGACCTTTTGATAGAGCGCGGTTTTCATCGGATTGAAACGCCGACCTTGGAGCATTTTGAAGTCTTTTCAGATACTGTCGATACCAAGAATTATCACCTTTTTGACAAGAGAGGCCATCTTCTGAGCTTGCGTCCGGATATTACCAGCCAAGTGGCTCGTGTCATTGCCTCAACTCGGGTGCAGACGCCTATTAAATTTTCTTATTCGGGCAAGGTCTTTCGCAGTCAAGAAGCCATGCGGGGCTTGGAAAATGAACGCACTCAAGCCGGAATTGAAATCATTGGCTATCCTGTACAGGAGGCCTATGCTGAAGCCATTTCTAGTGCCAAACAAGCCTTGGAACGTTCGGGGTTGAAAGACTACAAATTTGAGTTTTCGCATGCAGCCATCCTCAAGACGATTTTTCAGCAATTGGAACTAACTTCTGAGGTAGCAAATGATTTGTCCCTCCATATTCGGGATAAAAACATTACCAAGCTCCATGAATTTACCAAGCAGCATCCGAGTGAATTTGATGGTTTCATCAGTCGTTTGCCTTACTTGTTTGGAGAGGTAGAGGCGGTCTTGGCAGAAGCCCGGCAGGTGTCGCAGAATGCGCAATTATTGCAGGCTTTTGACCAATTAGAAGCATTTATCGCCATGGCAGAAATTGATTTGGGGCCTGTCACAGTGGATTTGGCCCAACTTCCGACGGTTCCATACTATACAGGCATGATGTTCAAGGTTTTTGACCAGCAATTGCCAGACGCCTTTTTATCGGGTGGGCGGTATGACAAGCTCTTTGAGCGGTTTGGAGCCAAGGAGCTGACAGCTATCGGTTGGGCCTTGGAAATTGATGCCATTTACCAAGCCATTCGACAGGATTTAGACTATCAAGGAGGGAAGTAAATGGGTGATCAGATTACCATTGCCTTGACCAAGGGGCGGATTGAGAAGGAAACCTTGGCTCTTCTGGAAAAGGCGGGTTTTGATATGTCTTTCATGGCCGATAAGGGGCGGAATTTGATTTTTGAAAGCCCTGATGGGCAGTTTCGCTTTTTACTGGTCAAGGCTCCGGATGTAACGACCTATGTTCGCCACGGAGTGGCAGATATGGGCGTTGTCGGCAAGGATGTCTTGATTGAGCATCCTGCAGGATTTTTGGAAATGCTGGATTTGAACTTTGGCTTGTGTAAATTCTCGGTTGCCTCTGTTCCAACTTACAATCCCAGTGATCACAAGCGGAAGCGGATTGCGACCAAGTATCCAACAGTTGCCCTGGAACATTTTAAGCAAAAGGGCGAGGATGTCGAGATTATTTCTATTCAAGGTAGTGTGGAAATTGCTCCTGTTCTGGGACTGGCCGATGCCATCGTCGATATTGTGGAGACGGGCAATACCTTGGTGGCCAATGGTTTAGTGGTCTTTGAAGATATTTGTCGGATTTCCTCGCGTTTGATTGTCAATAAAGCCAGCATCAAGAATAAGCCTCAAGTGCTATCATTTATCAAGAAATTAGAAGACATTGTCGGAAATGAGGAGGTACCTTTTAGATGAAACGCTTAAGTGGAACAAGTCATGACATTGCGGCCTTGCTCCATCAAGAACAAGTGGCGCTGAATGCAGAAACGGTCTCCGTAGAAGAGACCGTCAAGAAAATCATGGCACGGGTCGCTCGTGAAGGAGATGCAGCTCTGAAAGCCTACAATCTCCAGTTTGACGGGAT
The DNA here is from genome assembly GCF_043674115.1 of Streptococcus sp. A34. Classification (NCBI taxonomy): domain Bacteria; kingdom Bacillati; phylum Bacillota; class Bacilli; order Lactobacillales; family Streptococcaceae; genus Streptococcus; species Streptococcus sp. A34. The sequence goes on from NZ_JBIMJM010000045.1 coordinate 4,194, forward strand.
CGAGCTCGATGACTTAGAAGTCAGTCAAGCGCAAATAGATGCAGCTTTTGAGCAGATTGAACCAGACACTCTCTCAGCCTTAGAAGGTGCCAAAGCCAATATCGCTTCCTACCACCAACAACAGGTGGAAGAGGGTTTTGAGGACCAACCGTCCGAAGGTGTCCTTCGTGGGCAACTCATTCGTCCCCTAGAGCGAGTGGGCGTCTATGTTCCGGGAGGAACAGCCGCCTATCCTTCTTCGGTCTTGATGAATGTCATCCCAGCAAAAATTGCTGGTGTAGAGGAAATCATCATGATTACCCCGCCACAAGAGACCTACAATCCAGCGATTTTGGTGGCGGCAAGATTGGCTGGAGTGGATAAGATTTATCAGGTTGGCGGAGCCCACGGGATTGCCGCGCTAGCTTATGGAACGCAGTCCATTCCCAAGGTGGATAAAATTACCGGTCCGGGCAATATCTATGTTGCAACGGCCAAGAAATTGGTCTATGGCTTGGTTGGAATTGATATGATTGCCGGTCCATCTGAGATTGGCGTTATCGCAGACGAGACGGCAAATCCTGTTTTTGTAGCGGCGGATTTGTTGTCACAGGCGGAGCACGATCGCTTGGCGCGTGCGATTTTGGTGACCAATTCGGAAGTCTTGGCTGAGCAAGTCGAGCTAGAAATCGAACGGCAGCTGCAGACCTTGCCACGTGAAGAAATTGCGCGGGCATCCATTGAGCAGAACGGACGCATTATCGTGACAGACACGGTAGAAGCCATGTTTGACTTGATGAATTTGGTGGCGCCTGAACATTTGGAAATTGCTATGGAAGATGCCTATGATTATCTTCCCTTGGTCAAGCATGCTGGGTCGATTTTCTTGGGTCATTATACCAGTGAGCCGATTGGGGATTATTATGCAGGGACCAATCATGTTCTGCCAACTTCAGGCACCAGCCGTTTTTATTCGGCACTGGGTGTCTATGATTTTATCAAACGAATACAATACACACAATATAGTAAGAAAGCCGTGCAAGAGGCTAGTCAGGCCATTACGAATTTGGCCTATTCAGAAGGGTTGGCTGCCCATGCACGGGCCATTGAGGTGAGAAATGAAGGAAGTTAAGGGATTATTGGTCATGGATGTGGACAGCACCTTGATCATGGAAGAAGGCATTGACCTGCTGGGCGAAGAAGCTGGTCTCGGTCAGCGAGTTGCGGACATTACTGAGCGCGCCATGCGGGGGGAATTGGATTTTGAAGAGGCCTTGCGTGAACGCGTTGGCTTGCTGGCGGGCTTGCCCGAAACGGTTTTGGACCGCATTTTAGGGCGCATTCATTTCACACCGGGAGCAGAAGAATTGGTGGCAGAACTCCACAAGCGTGGCTATAAGGTAGCCGTCGTGTCGGGTGGTTTTCATCAGACGGTCAACGTGTTGGCGGAACGGCTCAATTTGGACTATGTTAAGGCTAATACGCTAGAAATTGTCAACGGAGTTTTGACAGGACGTGTGACCGGGGACATTGTGACCAAGGATGTTAAGGAAACCATGCTCAGAACTTGGGCGGCGGAAAATGGTCTCGACATGCAAGATACGATTGCAGTGGGCGATGGTGCCAACGATCTGCCCATGATTCAGGCAGCTGGTATCGGCATCGCCTTCTGCGCCAAACCCATTGTGCAGGAACAGGCTCCTTATCAAATCAATGAGAAAAATTTGTATCAGGTCATTGAGATTTTGGATAGAGTGAAGAAATAAGAGACAGTATTCACACGTCAGGTACCGATCTGCGAATACAGCTTCTAATATAGTAAAGAAAGAAGAACATCATGAGAACAGCAAGCATTGAACGCAATACCTTTGAAACAAAAATTAAGTTGACGGTTAATTTGGATGTGCAGGATCCGGTTGAGATTGTGACGGGTGTGGGCTTTTTTGACCACATGTTGACCCTTTTTGCCCGCCACAGCCGCATGTCACTAGTTGTCCATGTAGACGGCGATACGTGGGTGGACAGTCATCATACGGTTGAGGATGTCGGGATTGTTCTTGGACAAGCCATCAGGGAAGCTCTGGGCGACAAGGTCGGTATCAATCGTTACGGGACTTCTTTTGTGCCTATGGATGAAACGCTGGGAATGTCTAGTCTGGACTTGTCTGGACGCTCTTATTTGGTCTTTGATGCGACTTTTGACAATCCCAAATTAGGTGATTTTGATACGGAATTGGTCGAAGAATTCTTCCAAGCCTTGGCTTTCAACCTGCAGATGAACCTGCATTTGAAGATTTTACACGGGAAAAATAGTCATCATAAGGCTGAAAGTCTCTTCAAGGCAACAGGTCGAGCTCTTCGCGAGGCCATTACCATCAACCCTGACATTAAGGGTGTCAATTCAACAAAAGGACTCTTGTAATATGATACGAGTGATTGATTATGATGCAGGAAACACAGCCAATGTCCTGCGGGCCTTGGAAAAAATCGGTGTAGCTGCGGAATTGACAGCGGATCCTGAGAAGATTTTGTCGGCTACAGGTTTGATTTTACCGGGAGTCGGTGCCTTTCCGTCGGCTATGGCTGAATTAGAAAAACGCCAACTGCTACCAGCTATTCAGACAGCTGTGGCGGCTGGCAAGCCTTTTTTGGGCATTTGTTTAGGCATGCAGTTGCTCTTAGACCAAGGTTTGGAACACCAGCCGACCAAGGGTTTGGGCCTCATTCCCGGTGTTTGTCGTCCTATTCCAGCTAAAGAGGGCTATCCTGTGCCCCACATGGGCTGGAATCAGTTGGAAGTCAAGCAGAAAAATCCACTGACAGATGGGCTTGATGACCAGTCGGTTTACTTTGTTCACAGTTATTTTACCGATGTAGCGCCTGAATATATCGACGCAACAGCGGATTATAGCAGGGAAATTCCAGCAATGATTTCAAAAGGAAATGTCTTTGGGGCGCAGTTTCACCCTGAAAAATCAGGTCAGGTTGGGCTTGGCATTTTGACAAAGTTTGCGGCATTATGTCAGAAATAGTGAGGGAAGATATGCAGATTTATCCAGCGATTGATATTCGAAATGGGAAGGCAGTGCGTCTCTTTAAAGGAGACTTTAATCAGGAGACCATTGTTAACCCAGATGTATTAGACCAAGCCAAAACATTTGCGGCTGCGGGGATTGGCTTTATTCATGTGGTGGATTTGGACGGTGCTTTAGAGGGACGAGCGACCAATAGGGATTTGATTGCCAGTTTGAAAAGCGAGACCGGTCTCCGCATTCAAGTTGGAGGTGGCGTTCGCACCTTGGACCAGATTGCGGATTATCTGGATGCCGGTATTGACCGTGTCATTATTGGGTCTATGGCTGTTAAAAATCCAGATTTTGTCAAGCAAGCCTTGGAGCGTTTTGGAAGTCAGGCCATTGTCGTGGGTATCGATGCCAAAAATGGCTTTGTCGCAACAGAAGGCTGGCTAGAAACCAGTCAAGTAGATTATCTGAGCTTGGCCAAGGAGATGGAAAAGATTGGTGTGCAGCTTTTTGTCTACACCGATGTGGACCGCGACGGTACCTTGACAGGTCCTAATTTTGACCATTACAGAAAATTGAAGGCGACCTTGACAGAGGCAGATGTCATTGCTTCTGGTGGTATCCATTCCATGAGCGACTTAGTGGAGCTGGCGCAAATCGGTGTTTCTGGAACCATTGTCGGCAAGGCTTATTACAGCGGCAAGGTCAGCTTGGACGAATTGCAGCAATTTGGAGGTTGAACATGTTAGCAAAACGCATTATTCCCTGTCTGGACGTCAAGAACGGTCGGGTAGTCAAGGGGGTCAATTTTGTCAACTTGACGGATGTGGGAGACCCTGTGGACACAGCAAAAGCCTACTACGAGGCAGGCTGTGATGAATTGGTTTTTCTTGATATTACGGCGACGCATGAAGAACGCGAAACGACTGTGGACATGGTGCGGCGCGTGGCAGACCAAGTCTTTATTCCTTTTACCGTTGGCGGTGGCATTCGTTCCGTCGATGATATGAACAAGATGCTCAAGGCAGGGGCTGACAAGGTATCGGTCAATTCATCGGCGGTGGCCAATCCATCCTTGATCAAAGAATGTGCTGAAAAATTCGGCAGCCAATGTGTTGTGGTCGCTATTGATGCGCGCAAGGAGGTAGATGGAACTTGGCATGTCTACGCGGCTGGCGGTCGCAAGGATACCGGTCTAGATTTACTATATTGGGCCAAGAAGGTCGTCGAGCTCGGAGCTGGCGAAATCCTTTTGACCAGCATGGACAAAGACGGGACCAAGTCAGGCTTTGATGTGGACATGCTCAATGCTGTGGCGAGCGTGGTGACGGTTCCCATCATTGCATCGGGTGGCGCTGGTAATACGAACCATATCCTTGAGGTATTTGAACAGACACCGGCGACTGGAGCACTGGCAGCATCCATCTTTCATTATGGCCAAGTCAGTATTGCTGAAACCAAATCAGCTATGCGCCAGAATGGAATTGAGGTGCGATTAAATGATTAGTATTGATTTTGCCAAGCAAGACGGATTGGTGCCTGTGATTGTCACTGACCATGAGACAGGTCTGGTCTTGATGCTGGCTTATATGAATGAAGAATCCTATCAAAAGACCTTGGAAACCAAACAGATGCATTACTGGAGCCGGTCGCGTCAGGAATTGTGGCACAAGGGTGCAACCAGTGGGCATTTTCAGACGGTTAAATCCATCAAAACAGATTGTGACCGCGACACCCTGCTCATTTCCGTCGAGCAAGTAGGGGCTGCCTGCCATACGGGCGCCTATAGTTGCTTTTTTGAAAACATACTCTAAGAAAGGAGCAGATATGCTAGAAACCTTGTACCATGAAGCCCTGAACCGTAAGCGTAATCCAAAAGAAGGGTCCTATACTAACTACTTGTACGGCAAAGGCTTGGATAAAATTCTCAAGAAAGTTGGAGAAGAGGCGACAGAAGTTGTGATTGCCGCCAAAAACGCCGACAAGGAAGAAATTGCCAATGAAACAGCTGATTTGCTCTATCATATGGCTGTTCTGCTGGTGGAAACTGGCGTGAGCTTGGAAGAAATCGAAGCTGTTTTGCAAGCTCGTCAAGGAAAAGTCAGTAAAACCAGCGACCGCCGAGAAATTAGTGACTACTAAAAAAGCTCATCACGAGCTTTTTAGTTTGTGAAAAAATCCGAAAAAAGTATCTACCCCAACAAATCTTCCAGTTCTTCCACCGTTTGGACAATGTGGCTGGCACCAGCAGTTGTCAATTCCTCTCGGTCACCATAGCCATACAGGACACCGATACTGTCGAGCTGGTGTTGCTTGGCACCGATGACATCATGTTTACGGTCACCAATCATGACAGCTTTGCCATTGATTTTTTCCAGTTGGTCCAGCGCATAGGTAATAATCTGCCCCTTCTTGGTGCGCGTATCATCCAAACTTGCACCTGCAATGACTGTAAAATAGCGGTCCAATTCAAAATGGGCCAATATTTGTTTGGCAAAGATTTCTGGTTTTGAAGTGGCTAGGAGGAGTGTTTTCCCTTGCTCTTGCAATTTGCCCAACAATTCCGGAATACCGGGATAGGGATGGTTTTCAAACATTCCCTTGCTGGTAAAATATTCCCGAAAATAATCGACTGCCTGCTGGGTTTCTGCCGCATTCAGTCCATAAAACTGGGCAAACGATTCGTAGAGAGGTGGTCCGATAAAGCGAGACAAGTGACTGGAATTGTCATCAGCAATGCCCATTTTTTCCAAGGCATAGGCAGCCGAATGGATAATGCCGGGACCAGAATCGGTCAATGTTCCGTCTAAGTCGAAGAGAAGCGTTTGGTACATAGGAACCCCCATTTTTATTGGTCCATAAGACAAGTGTTATCCCTGTATATAGTCAGACAATTCCTGATCCTTCAGACCTGCATTTAAGGCAATCAAGAGCTTGATTCTGGCTTTTTGAGCATTCAGCTCCTTGACAAAGAGGATACCTTCTTGCTCTAGTTGGATACCGCCTCCCTGGTAGGCGTAGACAGGCTCGGCAATACCGTTAAAGCAACGAGAAACCAGCACAATCGGAATTCCTGCTGCCAGCAAGCGGTGGATTGCTGGCAAGATAGATGGAGGCAGATTTCCAGCTCCCAGGGCCTCAATCACAAGACCGGAAAGTTTACCAGAGTCTAGAGAATCAAGGAGAATGGTCTCCATATCTGCATAAGCTTTGATGATAGGAATGGTTCCTGCAATTTCTGACAAATCAAAGCGAACACGTGGCTCAGCAGTTTTGAAAAAGAGGATTTCCCGTTTGGTTACAAGCCCCAGAGGACCGTGGGTCGGAGTCTGGAAAGTAGAAACATTTGTCGTATGGGTCTTGGTCACATATTTTGCGGCATGGATTTCATCGTTCATGACCAGCAAAACCCCCTTATCTGCCGCCTTTTCATCTGCGGCGACACGCAGGGCTGTCAGATAATTATAGACACCATCACTACCCAAATCATTGGAAGAGCGCATGGCTCCTGTGATAACAATTGGCTTTTGAGGAATGGCCATGGTATCCAAGAAATAGGCTGTCTCTTCCAAGGTATCGGTGCCATGAGTGATGACAAAGCCGTCAAATTCATCCGCCTGTCGCTTGATTTCTTGGTAGAGCGCCATCATGTGTTCCAATCGAATATGGGGACTTGGCAGGTTCAAAAAATCAACAGACACTACCTGAATAGTGTCCAAGGGAGTAGAAAGACTGGCCATAGGATTGTGGGAACTAGAAGAGACGCTCCCCTGATTGTCGGTCTGCATAGAAATGGTTCCTCCAGTGTGGAGGGCCAGAATTTTTTTCATAAGTTTTCAGTTTCTTTCAAATCTGTGATATACTAATTGTAACATAATTCCAGGGAAGTAGGTGAGCTAGATGGCGGTAAAGGCAGTGTTTTTTGATATTGACGGAACCCTTCTGACCGATAATCGAACAGTCAGCAAATCCACCATCCAGGCCATCAATGCCCTCAAGAAAAATGGCATTTTCGTGGGCTTGGCAACAGGCAGAGACCCCAACTTTGTCCTGAAATACATGGCCGGCCTATCGCTGGATCTGGCCATCACCTACAATGGCCAATATATTTTTTCAAGAGACCAAGTCCACTTTGCCCAAGCCTTGGATAGGGGAATATTGGAGATCTTTCTTGATTTGGTGGAGAGCAATCAGTGGGACTACTCACTTGGGCTGGGGACAGGAGTTGTAGGCAGTGGTATTATGAACGTAGGCACTGGTCACCTGGTCTACAGATTGACACGCATGATACCGAGCGCCTGGGCTGGTGGCATCAACTTCCTGATTAACCGCCTGGTTCGCAAGTTCCGTCCTAAGGATACAGATAAGATTCGTTCCTATCTGGATCAACCGGTTTATCAAGTCTTATTGTTGGCTACTGAGTCAGTGACCCAGCGCCTGGCCCTTCAATTCCCAACTCTTGGTTTTACCAGGTCCAGTGCCTATGCGGCAGATGTCATCAGCAAGGGCAATTCCAAGTTGCAAGGCATCCAAAAATTGGGAGAAATTTATGGCTTTGATATGGAAGAAGTGATGGTTTTTGGGGATTCAAACAATGATTTGGAAATGTTAGCCGGTGTTCAGTATGCCATTGCCATGGGAAATGCTACCCAACAGGCCAAAGGGACGGCGACCTATGTGACAGATACCAATAATAAGGATGGTATTTATAAGGCCTTGGTGCACTTTGGTCTCGTGGAGGAGAAGAATGTTGACTAGTAAGGATGCCAATGTTAATGCTGTTCGTGACTTTCACAAGGCTATGGATGGCACACTTCAGGAAATTCCCCAGGCATTTGATGGGAATACGGCCTTTTACAGGGCTAGTTTCAAGTTGGAGGAGCTGGTCGAATTTTTACAGGCAGCCTCATCGGACCAGGCAGATTTTGACCGTAAGGTCCAGGGCCTGCACCAGCAACTCGACAAGGCAGTGGCAAAAGTTACCAGTAAAGGAAGTCCAGGTCTCTCCTTGGTTGGTCAGGTCGATGCCCTGATGGACTTGCTCTATTTTACTTACGGTTCCTTTGTTTTGGTAGGAGTTGACCCCAAACCCATTTTCGATATTGTCCACCAGGCTAATATGGGTAAGCTTTTTCCGGATGGTAAGGCCCATTACGACCCTGTTTCCCACAAAATATTGAAGCCAGAGGGCTGGGAGGAGCGTTTTGCACCAGAAGGGAAAATTCAAGACGAACTAGACAGACAAAAAGGCAGAAAATCCTAATGCGATTCTCTGCCTTTCAATTTATCTAGATGTTTATAGACTTTTTTCTGGATTGCGCACAATCAAGATGTCAATGTCTGTGTGGCGCATGATGTATTCAGAAGAAGAGCCGATGAGCAGTCGCTCGAAGGTGTTGAGACCAGTCGCTCCCAGTAGCATCAAATCGGCACCAGCCTCTTGTGGAATGTCTGTGGAGAGTAAGGTCTTGGGATTGCCAAACTCAACGATAGTGGCAATGTCTGTCAAGCCTGCATCGGTAGCCCACTTTTTATAATTTCCTAAAAGAGTTTCGGCCTCTTTTTCAAGAGATTCGTAGATGGATGCGTCAAAAGCCACGACATTATGTAGGGCTCTGGTGTCGATGACATGGGCAATGGTCAATTTTGCCTGATTGCGTTTAGCAACTTGAATGGCTTTTTGCAAAGCAACTTCGGCATTTGTTGAACCATCAACAGCAACTAAAATAGATTGATAGGTTTGTGACATGATTCTTACCTCCTTTTAGACAATTTTTGTAAGGGAATATTATACATTTATATTATAAGGTATTTTACAAAAAATGTAAAGTATTTATTGATAGATGGAGAAAAATAATATAGCTAAATTCTCAAAGTAAGTTCTAGTCTGTCTTAAAAACTGGAAATTAGACTGAGACAAGGAAATAAGGTAGAACT
>NZ_JBIMJM010000046.1:0-12825 GCF_043674115.1 Streptococcus sp. A34
CATATGAGTCTTTCTAATGAGTTGTTTGAACGCTTTTCATTATAGGTCATATGGGACTTTTTTTCTACACTCAAAAAGGCTACATAATCTCTACAGTGGATTTACCCACTACAGAAATTATAGAGCCCTTAATTGTAACCGCCCAATAACGGAGTATCTTTTCAGCTTCCCTATTCTCCAGTATACTGTTAGAGAAAACGGAACTGGAGGATTTTTTATGTCACGCCCCATCGTCCCATTGACTGTTCCCAAATCTTGTCGCTTTGAGAAGAAAGGCAGAGACGATATTCTAATGGAAATTCGTCATTGATTCCCTAGCTTATCTGGTAAAAAGTTAATTTAACCTAGATCCCTTCTCCGGTCAAGTCTTTCTTTTCTGCGGAGATCGAAAAGACCGATTCAAGGCTCTGTACTGGGATGGACAAGGATTTTGGCTACTGTACAAACGCTTTGAAAATGGGAAATTGACCTGGCCAAGCTCGGAAAATGAGGTCAAAGCTCTTACTTCTGAACAAGTAGACTAGCTGTTAAAGGGATTCTCCATCACTCCCAAAATAAACCTTTCAGAGAGTCGTGATTTCTATTAAATCAGGGCTTTTCTTTCGGTATAATAAAGAAAAACGGCAACCGCCTAATAACGAAATATATTGAAAAACGTTTCAAAGTCGATGATTGACTTTAGAAGAACTGACAAGTATGGATTTGAGCGAGATTTCAAGATTTACGAAGCTCTTCCGGTTCAAGCTTCTGAGGTGTTGGACCAATTAGCACAGACGGAGAAGGGAAATTCTAAGCAGATTCATTACAATCCAACTTGGAATTATTTTAAGGAGCTAGTCAAGGAAGAACTAGCCAGCCCAGATGGAGCCCGCATCTATGCCAAACGCAAGGTGGATGTCGAACCTGTATTTGGTAGGATTAAGAAGATAATGTGGTCATTTTGAAAATGCTTTTTTTTTGCTAAATTCTCAAAGTAAGTTCTAGGTAGCTGGAATTTGGGATGGGACAAGCTCCTTTCAAAATTTGTGTGCTTAGTTTGGTTTAGTTATGATAATTAGTTGTGAGTTAAAAGGTTTGGAGACTGGCAGACCTCCTCTGCTGGGATTTCAGAGATGCCGAGGAGTTTGGCAAGCTCTTCTCCGTAGGTGAATGACCAATTTGTAAAATTAAGCTAGACAGAAAAAGCCATCTATGTTAGGCTCAGATAGACTACCACATTTGTCTGAAAGGAACTAACATAAATGACCTATACCCATGAACCATAAATGAACTCATAATGATAGAAGCTTATTACCAAGAAGGTACAAAAGTTACAGATATCATGAAGGCTCTTGGAAGATCAAAGCAGACCGTCTATCATGTTATCAACTTTCTCAAAGACGGACATTCTGCCTATGACTATTATGAACACTATAAAGCCAATAAGAAGCGCTGCGGTCGGAGGAAAACAAATCTTTCGCAAGTAGAAAAAGACTTTATTCAAACTCGTTTAGATCGAAGCTGGAGCCTTGATGTCATTAAAGGAACTTATCCAGATAGGATTTCTTGTTCTATGAGAACTCTCTATCGGCTATAAGATTCCTAGAAAGTCTCTGAATTATCAAATACCCTACCAAGTTTTTCTGAGTTTATTGAAACAGTCTAGCTTAATTTGAAAATTTAGGATGTAAAAAGTTCGTAGGCGGATTTACCGTTCAAAGCGGCACGTTTGACGTTATTGACGTGCGAGCAGATTAGGTTGACATCTTCTTGAGTCAAGGTATTAAAAGAGGCTCCCTTAGGCAAAATATCGCGAATGAGGGTATGATTCTTCTCAATACGCGCCTTCTGGTCAGAGCGATTAGGGTCGCAGAAAAAGAGCTTGGATTGACCACGAACATCGATTTCAATATCGTATACCCTAGCGAATTCCCCACCGTTATCGGTGAGAATGACAGGGAAACTCTCAAAGAAGTCTATCTCGGCCTCATAGAAGTCACTCTTTATGGCTTGGATGTGCTTGGCGACTTCGAGAGCAGTCTTATTATCCAGCAGTCGAGCAAAGATGAAGTTACAGGAGGTATGGCAGAAGGTGAGGAGTAATTTCCCACCCACACGACCGACGAATGTGTCCATTTCTAGCCAATAGCTGAGGTTATTCTAGTCAAGATAAGCTTGGAAATCTTCGTATGTTCGTCCCATTTTATCGGCTTTAGGAATAGGTGGCAGTTCCCTTGTCCGACGCTTTCTAAACTTGACGATACGAGGAAAATAAGTGGGTTTGGTCGACATATAGCCCTTCTGAACATAGCGATAAATACTGGCCCGAGAGACAGATAAGTCATTGGAGGCAATGATATGGTGGAGACGTTGTCCCTCCTTGATAGTCTTTGACACAATATCATCCATGTCGAAGAAGATTTGCTTATTGAGAGCAACCCCTTCACATGATTCTGATAGGGTAGTTTCGTAGGTTTATTGGGCTTTTTTAGCGTAGTAGAATTGCTTGGCAAAGCCACAATTTATCCTCTTTTTAGGGTAGTTATTACAGACATAAGGTGCCCTTTTGAGGAGTGGGAAGGCCTCACAGTTGGATGTAACAGTTGTTTTCTTAACAATGAGGTTTTGTCTCACTTCTTTAGAAATGGCTGACGGATCTTTCCCAATCTTTGTGGTAATGTGGCAGAATGGCCTGCCTTGTTCAAGGCCCATTTGGATATCGGTTCGATCTGAGAGTGTAAGGTGTTTGTGTTTCATGATAAAGTCCTATACTTGTCCCAGATTAAGTTCTGCCTTATTTTCTCGTCTCAGACTAGTTTCTAGTTTTGGAAGCGATCTAGAACTTACTTCGAGAATTAATGCTTTTTTTTTTTAGCAATTCACAATCATATTATTGGACATATATGAAATTTTAAGTTATAATTAAGGAAGGTTATTGTGCGGATGGTATAGTTTGCGTTTATAACTTGTAACTATTTACATTCTTTTAAAGGAGAAATACTATGGAAAATAATTACCTTTCCAAGACGAACCTGCAAAAATGGTATGCGCCTCAACAGCGTTTTTCGATTCGGAAGTACCATTTTGGAGCAGCTAGTGTCTTACTAGGTGTGGCACTTGCCCTTTCTTCGGGTGCAACTGCAGCAGCCAATACTGTAGAATCAGGTAGTACGACGCCATCGAGTGTGGAAATTACCGAACCTACAGCAGAAACATCTGTGGCACCTGCTAGTACAGAAACTACAACTGCAGAAGCTACTTCTACACCAGTTGTAAGTGAACGTACTGCTACAGTTGAGTATACTGTAGAGTATCAGGACGAGACTGGTGCGGTAGTAGCAAGTGTAGCTAAGTCAACGTCTACTACAACAACAGATGCAACTGCAATTGCCATTGTTTCAGAAACTGCTGAAGTACCAGCAGGTTATGCATTGGCAGCAGGCGAAGCATCTACAACAAGCGCAGGTGTAGTTGAAGGCGGCAATACAAAAATCGTCTTCAAAGTTGTCAAGAAAGCAGTAGAAGCAACACCTGTTGCAAGTACTGAGGAGGTAGCACCTGCTACTGAAGCAACAACTGAAGCTGTACCATCTGCAGAAGTTGAAGCAGCCAAAGAAATCCTTGAGCAGGTGGCATCAGAAGCAGCAGTGCTTGCTGGTGAAGGTGAGAAACAACAAGCGTCATTGACAGCTGTAGACTCTGCCCTTCAAACAGCGACATTTGAGGCAAGCGCAGTCGCAACTCAATCAGAAGCCCTGTTGGCAGACCAATTGGCAACCCTTGATCAAATCAATGCTCAGATTGATGCAGTCCGTACCAAAGTGGAAGCCTTGGCCTTGGAATTGCGTAAATACACGACGGATGGTGAAATTACTGCGAGTCTTAATTTGACAGCAGCTGCAGCACCTGGTACTGAAACTGGTGGTGAGGATGCCATTGTGTATACTGGATCAGAGCATTTTAAAAATTATGATGCTGCTGATATGACAAAAATCAAAAAGCAAATTACCTGGTTAGATTTTAGTGCAGGTAATTGGTCTGGTTTGGACAATGTTAATGGTAATCCTGCTCTAGCAGTAGGTGCTACTTATAAAAAAGAAATAGCGCCTGGATATGTGGTGGAAGTCACTGTTTCTGAGTTAAAACCTTTTGAATCAACTGAATATTATTATGAACGCGTAAAAGGGACAGACCATGAGTGGACTTACAATCCAGATGCTGTCAATTCAAATAAATCCATTTATGAGCACGGAAAATCCGATTATGGAAATGAAGCAAGAATTATTGCAGCACCTCAAAATCAATGGTCTAATGCTAGGAATCAAGGGTTAGATATTCCAGGTTTAGTAACGTTACGATCCATTAAAGACGGTGGTAACGTCGGTGTTAAATTCACTACCAAGGCTACTTACCTAGGAAATGAAGTACCATTGAACGTAGTCTTCATGTCTGGTGAAGAAGCAGGTAACTCAGAGGTTGAAATCTATACGACCAATGGTGATGATTTTGAACTTTTTGGTGAATTGTCCAATGCCCAAACAACTAGCTCATATAAAGCATTAGGGATTACCTCCTCTGCCACCGATTACGGTTTCCTTGGCTATAATGATTTGCAAGGTAGTGACCAGTGGAAAGAATTTTTCGATGCTAAATACTGGGCTAATATTGCAACACCTGAATCAGAAGCTACCGCTATCCAAACTGCAGTGTCTTCACGAGATAATGGGTTGAAAGTAGTTGATGGGATCGGAACTAAGTTGTTTGGTCCAGTGTCAAACCATTTAGATGCTACCTATAATTACTCCACACCTATTATCATGACCAAGAATGCGTCTGAAGTGGGTATGTATATCATGGCTTCGGGACGTCAATCATCCATGATTGGGGTTGTTCTACTTGATTATGGTGACGCTCCTGATTCATATGGTACGGGTGCGCACTCAATTAACTTTAATGAAGCTGATAGTCAACCTTATTTAGGTACAAAACCAGCTGATATTGACTTTATTCCTGAGGGGATTCCTGTAGGTGCATCAAGTTGGTATCGTGATGAATTGATCAACCAATTTGATGAAGGTCCTAGTCAATTAATGGGTGACTCTGTAGAACCAGGTTTCAACTATACGCTACACCATTCTAATGATGGTACGTATACATTGAAGTTTTTGGCTAACGCCAATGGAAATGGAACTGCATATGTTCAAGGTTGGATTGATTTCAACAATGATGGACGGTTTGATGAAAATGAAAACTCAGGGATTCGTGAAATAATTGATGGACAACTTGAGTATGAATTGAATTTCTCAAATATTTATCAGAATGTCGATGTGGATGTTACCAAACTCGGTGTTCGTATGCGTATAGCCCTCGATAGTGCAGATATCAAAACTCCAGATTTAACTGCTTACTCAGGAGAAGTAGAAGACTTCCAAATCCAAATGACGCATCCACCACGTGGTGAAAAGTTAGAAACAACCAACAACCAAGGTGTGACGCAAACAGGGACGGTTGAATTCCACGCATATGGCGAAAACCGCTACTCAACAACCGTCGCTAAGATTGATACAACTATTCCTGCACAAATCGTAAAAGCTGATGGCACCTTAGTGACTGCTGCTGATTTAGATGCGGATGGTTACTATGTGATTGCTGGTGAAGGTAAGTATAAGATTACTGAAAACAATGGCAATGTAAATGTAGAATTCGTTCCTGAGGCAGACTTCATCACTGAATATACAGACGGCACGATTGTTGCCCAAGCAAAAGGTATTTCTATCCGTCGGGCATCTACAGTTACGGATGGAAATGGTGTGGCTCTTACAACTGGATGGCATGCAAAGACTGAAGAAAACGGCCTTGCTAACGTTTCAGAAGCTACTCCTGTTGATGGTCTAGTGGGAACCATGGATGGACGTTATATTCCTCATGTCATTGCGGTAAACCCAATCGGTACTGATGCTACATCTACCGCAGTACAAGGAGCTACTCAAACAGGTACACCAACCTTCCAATCAGGTGTAACTTCAGGTGCTGATCCGATTCCTATGGGTAACGAAGTAGATGCTTCTGGCAACCCAATCGCTCCAGGTGTAGATCCTAAATACCCATTAAAACTTGTGGATGCATTAGGTGCTGAAGTGGATTCCACCGATGCGACAGCTATGGTAAATGGCGTATCCACGGTAGTTGGTACCTATACTATCGACAATGTAACAGGTTTAGTAACCTATACTCCGAATGAAGAAGGTAAAAAGTATATTGGGGTAGTGGATTCAGCTACGGTTATCGCCCGCGATATCAACGGAGCTTCTGCAACCGCAACTTATACACCGACTATCACTCCGATTGCTCCAATCGCTGAAGCAGCAACTTCTGTTGGTGTCCAAGGTAAGGAACAAACTGGAACACCGACCTTTGAAAAAGCCCCAACCGCTCCAGAGGGGGTTGCGGACCTAGATCCAACTACCT
Organism: Streptococcus sp. A34; assembly: GCF_043674115.1. Taxonomy (NCBI): domain Bacteria; kingdom Bacillati; phylum Bacillota; class Bacilli; order Lactobacillales; family Streptococcaceae; genus Streptococcus; species Streptococcus sp. A34. The sequence continues at coordinate 6,448 of NZ_JBIMJM010000046.1, forward strand.
TGACCCTATTGGATGCTTCTGGCAATCCAGCAAAAAGCGTTGTAGTGGATGGTCAAGGAACTTACACCTTGAATGAAGATGGTTCTATCACCTTTACTCCATTACCTGAATTTGTAGGTACTCCAACTCCAGTTCATGTACAAATGTCTGATAAGAATGGCACACCTGTTACTACCACATACGCACCTGTAGTCGTGGAAGTAAAACCAGTTGCCGATCCAGATGAAAGCTTTGGATTGAAGGGCGAACCTCAAACTTCAACTCCAGACTTCTTTGTTGCAGGTCAGGTAGACCTTGACGGCAATAAGGCTTATGATCCAAAAACCGAAGTAGTGGATCTAGACCCAGCTACCTTGACCCTCTTGGATGCTTCTGGCAACCCAGCAACAAGCGTTGAAGTACCTGGTCAAGGGACTTACGCCTTGAATGCAGATGGGTCTGTAACCTTTACCCCTCTTCCAGATTTCGTAGGGAAAGCAACTCCTGTAAGCTTACAAATCAAGGATAAAAATGGTACGCCTGTAACAACAACTTACACCCCTACAGTAGTAGAAGTTCCTGAATCAGAATTGAAAGAATCTGTAACTAGAACGATCAACTATGTCTATGCAGACGGAACAACAGCTGCTCCATCTGTGACCAAGACGCTAGAATATACTCGTACCGTAAACGTTGATCCTAATACTGGTGTAATCACTTATGGCGCATGGACTTCAACAGATGATGACTTCCCAGAAGTAGCTTCACCAGATATTACAAACTTTACTCCAGACTTATCCAAAGTAGATGCTAAGACAGATGTTCCAGGCGATGCTGTGGATGAAACCATCACAGTTGTTTACCGTGAAAACGTGAAACAATTAGCAACCATTACCTACAAGTTAGAAAATGGTACAAGCTTAGTCGAGTTAGCTAAAGATGGAGTTGAAGGCCACAGTGGAGAAGCAATCACTTACTCAACTGCTGACCGGATTGCAGCCTACGAATCTCTTGGATACGAACTCGTTTCTGATGGATTTGCAACTGCGACTGATAAGAACTACGACGCTGATACAGCAACAGTTCAAAACTTTGACGTTGTTTTAAGAGCCAAAGTAACAGTGATTGACCCTAATAACCCAACGGATCCAAACACACCAAAACCAGGCGAACCTGTAGATCCAACAGATCCAAACTCTCCAGTTTTAGGTGAATTGGTAGAAACAGTTACTCGTACTGTTGCCTTCCAATATGAAGATGGTAGAGAGTTTGCTCCATCTGCAACAAATACAGTAACTTGGACACGTACTGCGACTTACAATCATGTAACTAAGACAATCTCTTACTCTGAATGGGTGGCTAAAGATGCAGATGCAGTTCTTGAGGGAACTCCATTACCAACCAAAGAAGGCTATATGGCAGTTTCTGCAACTTCAAACGGCCAAGGTATCCTAACTTCAGCTGTTGAAGCCAACATTACCACTAAGTACAATTCAGATGATATTGCTGAAGTAGTAGTATTCGCACCAGTAGCTCAAAAAGCAGTTGTGAAAATTGTGGATATTACTAACCCAGATATTCCAACGACTTTGGAGAATCAAGAATTAGTTGGCAAGACAGACCAAGCCTTTGGCTATGACCCAGCTACTAAGCTTGCTGAATTAGAAAAAGCAGGTTATCAAGTAGTGACCCGTCCAGCTTACGATCCAACTGCTACCTTCTCGGCGGATCCTTCTGATGTGGAAAGCTTTGTGTATGAAGTGGTTCAAATCGTGAAGACAGTTGACCCTAACGATCCAAACACGCCAACACCAAAACCAGGTGAGCCAGTTGATCCAAAAGACCCTAACTCACCAGTATGGCCAGATACTGTTAAGGACTTAGTAACAACTGAAGAAGTAACACGGATCATCTCCTATGTGGATAACCAAGGAAACACTGTCTTCGAATCTGTTACTGAAACCAAGAAGTTCACCCGTACTGCGGATATCAACCTTGTAACAGGTGACATCACTTATGGCGAATGGACTCCAGCTCAAAGCTTGGCAAAAGTGACTTCTCCAGAATTGGCAGACCACCTTGTAAGCATCCCAGTAGTTGGTGCTCAAGATGTTGCCTTTGATGATCCAGACATCAACATCCAAGTAGTTTACACTCCATTAGGTTCATGGGTACCAGTGGTTCCTCCAGGATTCCCTGAAGTTCCTGAGACAGTTTACCCAGTTGACCCAACTGACCCAAGCAAACCAGGTACAGAGGTTCCAACGATTCCTTATATTCCAGGTTTAGTACCAGTAGGACCAGATGGTGAAACACCATTGAAACCAATTGATCCAACTGATCCAACCAAAGGCTATGAAGTTCCACCAGTACCTGAGGATCCAACTCAAGATACTCCTATCACCTACGTATTAGCAGACCAAAAGGTTACTGTTAACTATGTGGATGAAGCTGGAAATCCTCTAGTAGATCCTGCCCAATTGACAGGTAAGTCTGGTGAGGTTATCGACTACAGCACTACTCCTACAATCAATGACTTACTCAAGAAGGGTTACGAATTAGTTTCTAACGATTACCCAGCAGGAGCAACCTACGATAAGGATGCAGCAGTAGACCAAGTCTACACGGTTGTATTGAAGGAAAAAGTGGTTCCAGTTGATCCAACAAATCCTAACACTCCAACTCCAAAACCAGGTGAGCCAGTAGATCCTACTGATCCAAACTCACCGGTATGGCCAGATTCAGTTAAGGATCTTGTAACAACTGAGACTGTAACCCGTACTATCTCTTATGTAGATAACACTGGTAAGACTGTATTCGCAACGGTAACTGAAACCAAGACATTCACACGTACTGCTGAAATCAACTTACTAACAGGCGTGATTACATATGGTGAATGGACTGCGGCTCAAACTTTTGCACCTGTAACTTCACCAACACTTGCTAATCACTTAGTAGATACTCCACTAGTTGCTGGGCAAGATGTAAATCCAACTGATGCTGATATCAATGTGACAGTTGTCTACACTCCACTTGGTTCATGGGTGCCAGTTGTTCCTCCAGGATTCCCAGAAGTTCCAGAAACGGCTTACCCAGTAGATCCAGAAGATCCTACAAAACCTGGTACTGAAGTGCCATCTGTTCCGCATATTCCTGGAACAACACCGGTAACTCCTGATCCAGAAAATCCAGGAACCTTCATTCCATTGACTCCAGTAGACCCAGAAGATCCAAGTAAGGGCTATGAAGTACCTCCAGTACCAACGGATCCAACTAAGGATACTCCAATCGTTTACGTGGAAGACAACAAGCAATTGGCTTCTGTTACAATCGTGGATGAATCTACAAGAAATACTATCTCTACCTTCTTTGAACAAGGTAAGCCAGGCTTCACAGTAGGTATCAATACGGATGAAAAACTTGCGGAATTGACCAAAGCTGGTTACACCGTAACAAGCGATAACTACAATGATTCTGAGAAAGTTTACGATAAGGACGACAATGTGGACCAATCTTGGACCATCACAGTAACTCCTCGTATCGAACCAGTTGATCCAACAGATCCAAACACTCCAACACCAAAACCAGGTGAGCCAGTTGATCCAACAGATCCAAACTCTCCAGTATGGCCTGACTCTGTGAAAGATCTTGTTACAACTCAAGAAGTAGTTCGTACTATCACTTATGTGAACGAAGCAGGTGAAACGGTAGCTACTCAAGTAGTTCAAAAGGTGAACTTCACACGTACTGCACAAGTAAACCTTGTAACAGGCGAAGTCACTTATGGTGAATGGACTCCTGCTCAAGAATTACCAGCAGTATCTTCTCCAGTGGTTGCAGGTTACTACACTGAAACTCCATTGGTAGACCCAGCTACTGTAAATGCAGAAGATGCGGACATCACTGTACCAGTCGTTTATAAGAAACTTGGTAACTGGATCCCTAACATCCCAGGTGAACCAGTAAATCCACTTCCTTATCCAAACGATCCTGAGAACCCTGGTGTTCCTGGAGAACCTGATGTGGTGATCCCTTATGTTCCTGGTTATACTCCAGAAGATCCAAATGGTAACCCACTCACTCCAGTGGACCCAGAAGATCCAACCAAGGGTTATACCCCACCAACTCCTGAAAACCCAGGTAAAGATACCCCAATCACCTATGTGGCAGATAATCAAAAAGCAATCGTCAACTATGTAGATGAAAATGGCAACCCACTCGCAACTTCAGGTGAGCTAACAGGTAAATCTGGTGAACCGATTGATTACTCAACTACACCAACAATCGAAGACTTACTCAAGAAGGGCTACGAATTAGTTAATAATGAGTTCCCAGAAGGAGCAACCTACGATAAGGACGGCAATGTTGATCAAATCTTTACAGTTACCTTGAAAGAACGCGTTGAACCAGTAGATCCTACGAACCCACCAAAACCAGGTGAGCCAGTAGATCCAACTGATCCTAACTCACCGGTATGGCCTGACTCTGTTAAGGATCTTGTGACAACTCAAGAAGTTGTTCGCACCATCACCTATGTGAATGAGGCTGGTGAAACAGTTTCAGCTGAAGTTGTACAGAAAGTTAGCTTTACTCGTACAGCGGAAGTAAATCTTGTAACCGGTGAAATCACTTACGGTGAATGGACAGCTGCACAAGAATTACCAGCAGTATCCTCTCCAGTAGTTGCAGGTTACTATACTGAAACGCCATTGGTAGACCCAGCTACTGTAAATGCAGAAGATGCAGATGTGACTGTGACGGTTGTCTATAAGAAACTTGGAAATTGGATTCCAAATATTCCTGGTCAACCAGTGAACCCACTTCCATATCCAAATCATCCAACTGATCCATCTAAACCAGGTGTTCCAGAGGTTGTGATTCCATATGTTCCAGGATATGTCCCAGTAGATCCAAATGGCAACCCACTCACTCCAGTGGATCCAGAAGATCCATCTAAGGGCTACATCCCTCCAACTCCGGAAAATCCAGGTGTGGATACCCCAATCACCTATGTAGCAGATGATCAAAAAGCAATCGTCAACTATGTAGATGAAAATGGCAACCCACTAGCAACTTCTGGTGACTTAACAGGTAAATCAGGTGAACCGATTGCTTACTCAACTACACCAACAATCGAAGACTTACTCAAGAAGGGCTACGAATTAGTTAATAATGAGTTCCCAGAAGGAGCAACCTACGATAAGGACGGCAATGTTGATCAAATCTTTACAGTTACCTTGAAAGAACGCGTTGAACCAGTAGATCCTACGAACCCACCAAAACCAGGTGAGCCAGTAGATCCAACTGATCCTAACTCACCGGTATGGCCTGACTCTGTTAAGGATCTTGTGACAACTCAAGAAGTTGTTCGCACCATCACCTATGTGAATGAGGCTGGTGAAACAGTTTCAGCTGAAGTTGTACAGAAAGTTAGCTTTACTCGTACAGCGGAAGTAAATCTTGTAACCGGTGAAATCACTTACGGTGAATGGACAGCTGCACAAGAATTACCAGCAGTATCCTCTCCAGTAGTTGCAGGTTACTATACTGAAACGCCATTGGTAGACCCAGCTACTGTAAATGCAGAAGATGCAGATGTGACTGTGACGGTTGTCTATAAGAAACTTGGAAATTGGATTCCAAATATTCCTGGTCAACCAGTGAACCCACTTCCATATCCAAATCATCCAACTGATCCATCTAAACCAGGTGTTCCAGAGGTTGTGATTCCATATGTTCCAGGATATGTCCCAGTAGATCCAAATGGCAACCCACTCACTCCAGTGGATCCAGAAGATCCAACAAAAGGCTATATCCCGCCAACACCAGAAAACCCAGGTGTGGATACTCCAATTACATACATCCCGGTTAATCCTGGTACACCAGTAGTACCACCTGTTGCACCTCCAACGAAACCAGAGCGTCCTGTTTCACCAGAGACTCCGGAAGTTCCAGCTCAACCTGTTCAACCAGCTAGCCCAGCAGCACCTGCAGGTCCAGTTGTTGACCAGTTGCCAAACACTGGTGAATCTAGCTCTGTAGCTGTAACAGCAATCGGAGCAAGCATGCTTCTTGCAGCACTCGCACTTGCAGGCAAACGCCGTCGCCAAGAGGAAGAGTAAGAGCATCTTCTCTTAGAAGATTAGGTCTAGAAGAACCTTCTCCATCTGGAGAAACACGTTTCATGAAAGTCCTCCCAAACAATTTCAAGAACAAATAAATAGACCTAGCTCTAGCAAGAAAGCTTAAGACCACCCGCAAAACTGCGGGTGGTCAGACTGAAGACAAAGTCCTTAGAATTGATTTTCTAAGGGCTTTTCTTCGTATTTAGGAGTATAATATAAGGCAACCGCCCAATAATAAGGTAGTGATAATAATATTTTAGTCTTTTATTCCGAG